>JAVEYW010000020.1 GCA_034003325.1 Desulfobacterales bacterium | reverse complement strand
AAGCCAAATGCCGGTCCTGTTGCTTAGGCCTTGTATTTCATCAGTGAAGAACGGAAGAAAAGAAAATCTAAATCCGATTCTAAGGGGGTATTATTTTCTCTTGACTTCCTCGGCCATATAGATGTTATACATATTCTTTCTTCTTTTTCCAATTCATCTTAAAGAAATTACAAGAATCTCTTGGATTTTCTGAATTTGTCTCCATAGGGAGGGTAGCGCAATGCAAAATCAAATAGGAATGATTTTTTCATGACGCCTTTTTTGTTTGAAAATGTGTCGTAGCTGAATTTGCCGTGGTACTTGCCGATACCGCTTGCTCCAACGCCTCCGAAGGGGAGGCTGAAGTTAATCGCGTGTACAAAGGTTTCATTGATGCAACCTCCGCCCGACGACGTTTCTCTCAAAACCTTTTCTTGCTTTGTCTTATCTCTCGAGAAAAAGAACAGGGCGACCGGCTTAGGCCTCTCATTAACAAAAGATATAGCATCGTCAAGTTTCTCATATTCCAGAACCGGAAGAATTGGCCCAAATATTTCCTCTTTCATTGTCGCATGCTCAGGCGACACATTGTCAATTACCGTGGGAGCTATATAGAGGTTCGCAGGATTCGTTTCTCCTCCTATGACGATTTCGCCCTCTTTAAGCAGGCGAGAAAGCCGCGTAAAATGATGAGCGTTTATAATTCGCCCGTAATCAGGGCTTTTCGACGGGGCGTCGCCATAGAATTCTTTAATGGTTGCTTCGATGCTTGCCAGGAGTTCCTTCTTTATAGCCCTGTCAACCAGAAGGTAATCCGTTGTCATGCAAGTCTGGCCTGCATTGAAAAACTTACCCCAAACTATTCTTTTTGCAGTATGTCCAACATGAACATCATGATCAACGATGCAGGGGTTTTTCCCGCCCAGCTCAAGAGTAACCGGCGTAAGCTGCTTTGCCGCCGCCTCCATGACAATAGTGCCGACCCTTGTGCCGCCGGTAAAAAAAATGTAGTCGAACTTTTCCGAGAGAAGTTTTTGTCCAGTTCCCGCATCTCCCTCGGTTGCGGCAACAAACCCGGGATCAAAAATGTCTCGGACAATTTTTGCTATGACACCCGATGAACTAGGGGCAATTTCCGAAGGCTTCAATATTGTACAATTCCCGGCTGCTATCGCTCCGACCAGAGGCGACAACGTCAGTTGGAATGGATAATTCCAGGGGCCGATAACCAAAACAACGCCGTAAGGTTCCGAATAGATATAGCTGGAGGCCAGGAAATGCTGCGCGAGACCAAAGAATCGGGTGTGTAGTAAGGGGGTCTTCGCTTTTCTGGGTTTAGCCCATGACTTCAGATTTCTTGCCGCGTGATCAATTTCATTTAAAACCATTCCCCGCTCGCTCGTGTAAGCTTCCATCGGAGGCTTATTCATGTCCGACCTGCAGGCCTCAAGAATTTCCGCTTCATTATCAATGATCGCAGATTTCAGGGTTTTGAGCTGCCTGATGCGGAAATCAATATCTCTCGACCTGCCCGATTGAAAAAATTTTCTTTGATTTTGGACAAGATCGCTGATTGCTGATTGGTGCGTAGCAGAAATACTCATATCGTCCACCTGCTTTAAGATTGTATAACAAGGGATTAATTGCTTCCTGTTTATCTACAGAAATTCAGTATAACTTGCGCAATCAATTCGATTCCAAAAGCCGTCTTCTATCTGTTTAATACCGCAATTATCGTGATAAACAGAAAAACAAATAACCGCCCGAAAAACATTATAATATGTTTGAATCCAATCACGGCGCTTTAGGCGATTCGAATACAATGGTTTGCCGGATAGTGTGGCATAACCTTTTTTTACCGTAATCCAAGCCAAGGCAATAAAAGGCTTCAATTCTTGGCCGTCGACCGTCGACTATCGGTAATACCCGGTTATCCCACCAGATGGACCACTTCTGAAGCCGGAACCAGTTTCACCTTTTTTTGAATTTCAGGCAGCAGTTCCCGAAGCATGCGATAGGTGGCCTTGTGTGGATGGCCGATTCCGACGGCTTCTCCTTTTTGAATGGCGATAGTTACCAGCCGGCGAATCTGTTTTTTGACGCTTTCCTCTGTTTGTACATGATCCAGAAAAATATTCCGCTCCGCAAAGGGAAGGCGCAGCAAGCGGGCGGAGGGCCGGCACAGGCTCGCCGGCGTGGTCCGGCTGTCGATAAAGAAGAATCCCTCTTTTTTAAGCAAACTGAATATCTGGTACAATTGTGCGGAAACCTCCGTCATTCTGGAGCCCATATGGTTATTGACGCCTTTTACCCCTGGGACGGACCGAAGGTTTTTTTTCAACTGGTTGATTAATTCATCCGGTGTCATGGTGGTCAGCAGTGCGCCGGGCCCGGGCTTGATCGTCGGGTATTCAATCGGCTCCATGGGCAGATGCAGCAAGGTCTCAAGCCCCTTTTGCCGAGCTGCCGCCGAGAGTTCACCCTGATGGGGACTAAAGGGAAGAATGGCGTAGGTTATCACCGCGTCCAGTTCAAGGAATTTTTTCGCCATGTTCCGGTCATACCCCATATCATCTATAATAATAGCAACTTTCGGCAATTTTTCGGGTATCGGCAAGGGCGGTATGGGGGGCGGTTCAATTGGAATCGGTTTTTCCTCGGGGAAGATCTCGTAACGAAGGATCGGTGCAGCGGGCTTTGGTATCGGCGGTTGAACGGGGGGAACCCTGCGCGGTATCAGAAATCGCGATAAAATGGCGCCGGCGGTAACAAGCAGGATAAGAATGACCATCGCCCAAATGCCCCGCTTGAAAGAAAAGGACGAGCCGGCCTTTTTGGGGCGAACCCGTCCTTTTCGGGTTGTTTTTTTTCTGGACGCTTTTTTTGGCATTCGGCGCTGATTCTCTAATCCGCTTCGTTTATCCGTTCATCCCTTTAAACACGTTATAGCTGATTAGAATATCAAGGGCGCGCATGACCTGAAGGTCATCTTCCAGTGAGTCAAGCCGAAGGGGCCCGAGCTTGCGGGAGGGTTTATCGGGTGTTGATTCCGGTTCCTGAATTTCAGGGCTTTCTTTTGTTTCCGGCTCCATCGATTCTGGTTCCAGATGATTCTTTAAATCCTTTTCTTTTACGGTCATGCGCGGCGTATCGGGTGTCTCTTTCTGATTGAGAATCTCTTGGTCGACCACGATATCCGGCTTAATGCCTTCCGCCTGAATGGCGCGGCCGCTGGGCGTATAGTAGAGCGCAATGGTCAATTTCAATCCGTAACCATCCGGCAACCTTTCGACGGTCTGGACCGAGCCTTTGCCAAAAGAGGGGGTTCCTAAAATCAGGGCCCGCTTCTGGTCCTGCAGCGCACCGGCGACAATCTCTGAGGCGCTGGCGCTGCCGCCGTTAACAAGTACCACGATGGGGAACTTTCGGCTGATGTTATCGGTGTGTGCCTTAAATTCCTGAATAGATTTGGTTCGGCCTTTAATTGAGACTATGACGCCCTTTTCAAGAAAAATATCCGCCACCTTAACGGATTGATCCAGAAGACCGCCCGGGTTATAGCGCAGATCGAGCACCAGGCCTTTTAATGGGCTGCCCGCGGCTTCAAGAGACTGGAGTGCTTTTTCCAGTTCATCGGCTGTGTTTTGTCGAAAACCGGTTACCCAGATATAGCCATATCCGGGTTTAAGCGGCATGAAGCGAACGCTGTCGATGGGAATGATGGCACGAATAAGTTTAAACTCAATGGGTTCCGGTTCTTCTTTTCGAAAGACGGTGATGACCACCGGAGATCCTTTCGGCCCCCTCATTTTTTTGACCGCCTCCCAAAGCATCATGTCCTGAGTGGACACCCCATCGACTTTGATGATGTGGTCTCCGGCTTTAATACCGGCTTCATAGGCGGGGGTTCCTTCGATGGGGGATATCACCGTAAGAATTCCTTTTTGCATGGTAATCTCAATGCCGATACCACCGAATTCTCCCTGTGTGTCGACCTGAAGCTCTTCAAAGGCTTCCGGCGGTAAAAATGCGGAATGCGGATCAAGGCTTTGCACCATTCCCTGAATGGCCTTTTCAATCAAATCCTTGGTGTCGACCTTATCGACATATTCTCTTTCGATAAAATCAAGGACGTCGGTCAGGGTTTTTAGGCTTTTATAGGCGGCCTCGTTATCTGCGGAAAGATTTTCATGAAATCCGGTTCCGATGGTCCATAGAATGACGGCGATGACCATCACCCACCAGAGTTTACCGATTCGCAGTTTTATCATATGTCTTTCGACTCCTTTCCTCTATCCATTTGAGCGGGTCAACCGGTTTTCCGTGATGTCTGATTTCAAAATGAACGGTCGAACCCTGAAGAGATCCGGTGTCGCCAACGGTTGCAATCACTTCGCCGGCGGCAACTCTGTCGCCTTTTTGTTTGAAAATTTCCTGGGCATGCGCATAAACTGTACAGTAGTTGTTCCCATGATCCAGGATAACCATGTTCCCATATCCCTTAAACCACCCGGCGTAAAGAGTTTTTCCATGGTTTACCGCCTGAATCGGCTCCCCCTTCTCAGCCTGAATATCGATCCCGCTTCGAAAGCCGGTTACGTTTAGCGGAGAGAGTGTATATGGCCCGAAAAATTGGACGATTGTACCTTTGACCGGCATCTTTAGCAACCCCTTAAGTGATTCAAAGGGCCTTACGGTTGCGAGTTCGGGTTTTTGATTTAATGCGGCGGCATTAATTTGATCTTCCAGTTCCCGGGCTGCCGTTTTCAATGCGGTAATGGCCGCCATGGCCAGCGATTTTTTTTCTTTTATTTGCGTCAGCAGATGTTCGCGTTCGGTTCGGTGCCGGGTAAGTCGTTTCATTTGTTCTTCTAATTCAGCCTCCTGTTGCTTATGGGTTTGTCTTTGACTTACCAGCGCTTCGCGTACCCCGGCCAGCGCTATTTTTTTATTGGAGAGTGTTTTCCAAACCGACTCATCATAGGCCAATAGGATTTGAATGCTTTTTTTCTTCGCTAAAAGTTCAAACAGCGATTCGGCCGAGGCTAATAGGGGCAGGCTTCCCAGGCGGCTAAGTTTGTATAATGCGACGAGGCGCTTGGAAGCATAGGTCTCAAGATTGGCCACCTCGGATTCAAGGGCGTCTGCGACGGCCTCATTTTCTTTTAGCGCCGCTGCCAGAATGGCCTGTTTTTTTTCGAGGGTCGCGGCTTTTTTTTCCAGGTTGTTCAGGTTTGAATCGATTTTATTCAGATTGTCGATGAGTTCGGTCTCCCGGCGGGTAAATGCGGTTGCTTCCGATTGCTTTTTTTTAAGCTGGGTATCGAGGTTTCTTGCTTTTTGTGATAACGCGTCGGCCTCTTCGGCAAAAACGGCCGGCGGCCGACCGATGAATACAAATACGAGAAGAGCAACGGCACCTATTTTAGAAACTGTTTTAATGACAGATAACATCCGATCCATCCGACCAGCATGCTGCAGGCAAGAATTTCCAGCAGTGTGACTACGGAAAAAAAACGAATATGGAAAAAAAATGTGGATAACCCTTGCTGCATATTGGAAGACGCCAGAAAATAAACCAAAGCCAGCAACGATAGCCCTATCGCAGCACCCATAATGCCTTGAAGCATGCCTTCAATATAAAACGGAGACTTGATGAAACGATCTGTCGCTCCCACGATTCGCATGATTTCTATTTCCGTTTGCCGGGAATATAACAGCAATCGAATCGTATTGGCGACAATGGATACGGCCGCCATGAAGAAAAGCGTTCCCATGGCAAATCCGGCCAGCCGAAAAAGTTGGAAGAAATAAATCGCTTTTTCCATCCACTGCTGTCCGTATTCCACCTCGTCCACAGCGGAAAAAGTTTCAATTCGAGTGGCCAGGGTTTCAATGTTCCGTTCGTTTTGAGTGACGGTGGCGAGACGAATTTCAAATGCTTCCGGCAGGGGATTTTCCCGAAGCCCCTCCAGAAGAGACTTTTGGCGCTGCATTTGGACCTTAAGAGAATCAAGGGCTTCTTGCTTTGAAATAAAGAGGACTTCCGATACGCCATCAAGTTGAAGAAGTTTTTCTTCGATGTCTTTGCGTATCTGCTCTTCCGTGCCCGGTTTCAGGTAGACCATCATGCGCACCCCCTTTTCCCAGGATCGAATGACCTCTTCAGCGTTGATAAAAAACAGGCCAAAAGCGCTGACAATGAGCACGGACAAGGCGATGGTGACGACGGCAATGGTATTAAGCCACCGGTTTCTTATAATATCTTGTAACGCACGGCTTAACAGCAGATTCATGGGAAATCATTCCACTGACTATTCTTGCAAAAGCATTCCTGCTTTCAGATGGATAATTCGTTGGCCCGGTTTTTGGAGCAACGCCACATCGTGTGTGGCAACCATCAAGGTGCCGCCGCGAATATGAAATTGTTGCAGCAGATCAAAAATGATTGCCGCCGATTCAGAGTCCAGACTGCCGGTGGGTTCATCGGCCAGAATGATTTTCGGGTTGCCGACAACGGCTCGGGCGACCGCCACGCGTTGTTGCTCTCCGCCGGACAGGCTGGGCGGAAAGGCGTTTCGCCTGTCTTCCATGCCGACATTTCTCAGCACGTGGTGAACTTTCTTGGCAATGTTTCGCTGGTCCGTGCCCAAGGCTTCCAGTACGAGCGCGACATTTTCAAAAACGGTCTTTGTTGGAATAAGCTTATAGTCTTGAAAGATGATACCGAATAAACGGCGAAGATAAGGTATTCGTTTTTTGGTTATTCGGGCCAGATTCATGCCGTCTACGATCACTTGGCCCCCTGAGGCTGTCTCTCCCAGATACAAGATCTTTAACAGCGTCGTCTTTCCGGCACCGCTGGGGCCGCTGATAAAAATAAAATCATTTTTATATACGTCCAGGCTGATATCTATCAATGCCTTTTTGGCGGCGTAAGTTTTAGAAACATGAAACATACGAATGATGGGGTCTTTTTTGGCGTCGGTCATTTTCCCCACACTTTCCGTCCCCGGGATAGAAAAATTAGCCGTCTTGAAACATATCCTATGCCATCGGACGGGTTTGCCGTCTGAACGGTCATTGGGCTTCCGATGATCAGGTTCAAATTCAATCGGGCATCAAATGCGGTTTCCGCCAAGGCGCCAATCGGCTGCCCGTGTGCGTTTCGGGTTATATATTGACCTTAAGTGGGTTTGCTGATAATAAAAACGCGTCGAGCACTCGGGAGTGCCTTTACCGGTTTTCCCTGCTCAAAGCCTCCACTGAAACCAAAAGAGTGGCTTCTTCCATTTCGGTGGGGGCTTTTTATATGATTACGGCCGGTAAATCAACTGGTTCTTCAATTTTGATCCGGGCGGATATTTTGGAACAGCTTGTATATCAGGAGATTGGTTTGTAATGGGCATGTCGGAAACCGGGTTATTGAAACAGGAATTACTGGATTTGCTTTGCCGAAAATCATTTAAATTTAGTGAAAAGCCGGTTTTCAAGCTGGTATCCGGTAGAATGAGCCGGTTTTATGTGAATTGCAAACCGACCGCAATGGATCCTAGAGGAATGTTCCTGATCGGTCATCTGGTGTTTAGCGCCATTAAAGATCTCGAGGTAGCCGGCGTTGGCGGGCTTACGTTCGGCGCGGACCCGGTGGCCATGGCCACCGCATTTGTTTCAGGGCTGGAACACAAACCCATCAAGGCGTTTTCTATTCGCAAGGCGCAAAAGGACCATGGAATCGCCCGATGGATTGAGGGTGATCTCGCACCGGGGCAAAAAGTCGTAGTGATCGACGATGTCGCCACTACTGGCGGGTCTACCATCAAGGCGATAGAGCGGGCTCAATCCGAGGGGCTTGAGGTGGTTCGGGCCGTGGTGCTGGTGGATCGTCAAGAAGGCGGACTGGGTCATATTCAAGCACATGTGCCGGACGTTCGCGCCATTATTACCCGTGATGAACTGATAGAAAGATGGGGGCAATTAACGAGACCATAACACATTTCGCATCGCATCCTTTTGCATCCGGCAGCCGATCAGACCGGCATATACGTTGCTGCGGCGTCTTCGGATTCCCAAGCGGTTACCCGGGAAACCTTGATGCCGACGGCGCCGATCTTGTTCTGAAGTGTGTGCGCAATGTAGCGCGCAATGTTTTCAGAGGAGGGGTTTTTGTCTTTAAAGGATTCTATCTCGTTTAAGTATTTGTGGTCCAGTTCGTTCATAATGCTCCGAACGGCTGTTTTAATTTCTCCAAAATCCATCAGAACCCCGGCGTCATTGAGTTCATTTCCGGCCACATACACTTCGATTTTCCAGTTATGACCATGCAGATTTTCGCATTTTTTTGCGACCATTTGCAATTGATGGGCTGCGGCAAAATAGGTTGTCACTTTCAATTCATACATCTTACTGCCATCCTTAAAGAAGTGTTCGGATAGACCCTTTCGGTAACCCCTTTATCAGAAACCTGCACGAAATGCGGGCATGTTTGGAGAATGTCTTTGGCCGCCCAATTTCCGGTTCTGCCGGATTAGGCGGGCTTGACATGTGTCTTTTTTATCCAGCGGCGCGAGATGAACCGCCTTTTAAAATCGTTTTGAGCTTTTTTGAAAATTTATTTTCCTCTTGCGCGGCGAACTCCTTGAGCAATTCAACCTGTTTTTTATTCAGATTGGTGGGGGTTTTAATGTCCACCTGAACAATCTGATCCCCACGGGCCTGCGTTTTTAAAGAGGCAATTCCCAGGCCACGAAGCCGGAACATATCGCCGGGTTGAGTCCCTTTGGGAATGTCGAAGTCGGTTTCGCCTGAAAGGGTCGGCACTTTTATCTGGGCGCCCAGTGCCGCTTGAATAAAAGAGATCGGCACTGAGCAAAGGATGTCCGTGTTGTGACGTTTAAAAAATTCGTGAGGCTCCACATGAATAAATACATATAAATCTCCGGTCGGGCCGTTAAAGCTGCCGCTTTCTCCCTCACCATTGAGGCGAAGCCTTGAACCAGTATCCACTCCGGCCGGGATCTTAATCTGGACTTTTTTCTTAATGACAATCTGACCATTTCCGTGGCATTGCGGGCAGGGAGTTTTAATGGTTTGTCCAATCCCTCTGCAATTCGGACAGGTTGTGCGGACCGTGAAAAATCCCTGACTGCGCGATACCTGCCCGGAGCCGCCGCAGGACTGGCACATTTCGGGTTGGCTGCCGGGTTCGCATCCGTTGCCCTGACAAGTGGGGCAGGTCTGAAGCTTTTCGACGGTGATTTCGGTCTCCTTCCCGAAGGCGGCATCCATAAAGCTCAAGGTAAGGTCATAGCGAAGATCTGAGCCTCTTCTGGCCCGGCCTTGTGAGCGTCTGCCGGAACCAAACCCGAAAAAATCCTCAAAAATATCCCCGAAACTTGAGAATATATCTTCAAATCCGCCGAAGCCGGAAAATCCGGTGCCCGCTAACCCTTGGTGCCCGTATTGGTCATAAATGCTTCTCTTCTGTGCGTCCCGCAGCACTTCGTAAGCCTCAGCCGCTTCCTTGAATTTTTCCTCAGCCGGCTTATCCCCCGGATTTCTGTCCGGGTGATATTCCATGGCCTTTTTTCGATAAGCGGCCTTGATTTCGTTTTCGGTTGCGTTTCGGCTAATTCCTAATATTTCGTAATAATCCCGTTTAGTTGTCATCGAGACCCTTGATTGTTTTTTCAAAGTGGAGAAATAACGGCGCCGGGATGGCCCTGCTTGTTGTCCTCTATGTTAATGCAAAAATTCATGTTGTCAACGCAATGCACCCCCCGGTGCAGGGGAACTGAATTCAGTCACCCTGATGACTTTCAGTGAGGGGATTAAAATGCAAAAGGCCGTTTCAATACGGTGTCTTTTTGCCAGCGCTCATCGTCCCGCTTCGGATAATCGATACTATAATGCAACCCGCGGCTTTCCTTTCGGTGCTGGGCGCACTTGATAATGAGTTCGGCAACGGCGGCGATGTTTCTCAGCTCGATCAAACCGGCCTCCACCTTAAAGTCCCAATAATATTCACGGATTTCGTTTTGAATAATTTCAATGCGGCGCAAGGCTCTTTCCAGCCGTTTGTTGGACCGAACAATACCGACATAATTCCACATAAACCGTCTGATTTCATCCCAATTATGAGATACCATGATCACTTCATCACTGTCCGTCGTGCTCACTTCATCCCATTCCGGTGATTCCGGAAGGGCCTTGAGTTTGGCGGCTGCCAGGTTTTCCACGGCATGGCCGGCCGCTGTGTGGGCATACACCAGCGCTTCGATCAGAGAATTGCTGGCCAGCCGGTTGGCACCGTGAAGTCCGGTACAGGCGGTCTCACCAATCGCGTATAGCCCATAAATATCCGTTTGGCCCACCCTATCCGTTACCACGCCCCCGCACATATAGTGAGCGGCGGGAACCACGGGAATCGGCTCTCGGGTCATGTCTATTCCGAATTTCAGGCAGTTTTGATACAGGTTTGGAAACCGCGTTTTGATGAAATCCGGTTTTTTATGAGAAATATCAAGAAATACGGAATCGTCCCCGCTTTTTTTAAGCTCTGTATCAATGGCGCGCGCGACCACATCCCGGCATGCCAGATCCCGTTTGGGGTCGTATTTTTCCATGAACGCCTTGCCGCGCGCATTGATCAGAATGCCGCCTTCTCCGCGAAGTGCTTCGGAGATCAAAAAATTTTTAGCGCCCGGATGATACAGACAGGTGGGATGAAACTGAACAAATTCGAGGTTGGCTACCGTTGCGCCGGCACGATACCCCATGGCAATGCCATCTCCGGTGGCAATGTCGGGATTGCTGGTATAAAGATAGACTTTGCCGGCCCCGCCGGTCGCAAGCAAGGTTATGGGGGCGCTGAACGTGATGACGTCCCGCGTTTTGCTGTTTAACACATAGGCGCCGCAGCAGATATCTTCATGCGAGGTGGTGATGGAGCCGCGTTTGATGCGGGTAGAGCATGTAATCAGATCGATGGCGATATGGTGTTCAAACACGCTGATCCGGTTATTTTTTCGAACCTGGGCCATCAGCACCCGTTGAATTTCTCTGCCGGTCATGTCCTGGGCATGAACGATTCGGTGCTTGGAGTGACCGCCTTCCATTCCCAAATCCAGGGATGGTGCATCCTTGTCTTCAGTGTTCTTTTCCGCAATATTGAATTTGGCGCCAATGGCGATGAGCTCTCTAATTCTGTCCGGCCCGTTTTTTACGACCAGTTCCGCAACAAGCGGATTGGTCAGCCCATCGCCCGCGGCCAGGGTGTCTTGAATGTGAAGATCGAAAGAATCGAGCGCATCGAACACGGACGCAATCCCCCCTTGAGCCTGATTGGTATTGCTGTCCGTGATTTCTTTTTTGGTAACAATGGCCACAGATCCGTGCCGGGCGACTTTGAGTGCGAAAGTCAGCCCTGCGACACCACTGCCGATAACCAGAAAATCCGTATTGTATATCATGTCCTATTCATTCCCAAAGGCACCGCTGAAAGGATTAAACAAATCTTTCTTGTCGATGGGCATACGGGGTTTTGAGTATGTTTCCCGTAGCCGGATCTATCTCAGCACAGATTTTTTTCGTTGCGACTTTGCACCGTAACCGATGATAATCCCCAGCAGCAAAACGCCCGCGCCGAAAAGAAACCACTTGATCCGTTGATCATTGTAAAGACGGGTATAGTCCTTTTCATATTGTATCGCCTTTTCCTGCGCTTCTGACAGCAACGCCGTGGAAGTTTTTAGTTTGGCTTTAAGTGCGATAAAATCGGCCGACTCTTTTTTTAAGGTTTCATAGTCGGTTTCCACACGGCTTAGGGTTTCACGTATGCCGGCTAAATCGGCTTCCATTTCTTTGTTTTTTGTTTTTAGCAGTTCATTCTCGGTGGCCAAGCCCGCTTTTTCGGTAACGAGAACGTCATGAAGGGTTTGGAGTTTTTTAAGTACTATACTGTTGGGTAATTCCGTTTGAATAAATCGGCTCAGCACCCATCCTTCTTTTCCGTCGCTGGTTTGCACCTTTGTCCAAGTGTCCGCTTCCTCTATTACCGTCAGGGGGTTACCCGAAGGAATAAAAGCGGATATCTTATATTCGGTACCAGGCCCGGTTCTTAGCGTTATTTCTCTAATATCGGCGACATACTTTGTTTTAGCGGCCGCGGAAAGGGTAAAGGACAAAAAAAGGATGATGGTCCAGGCAAGGGGCTTGACATATGTCATGGGTGTGCTCCATATATTCATTGAAAATAGGCTTACTTGACGAACGAAAAATATCGCACGAGAATAACTAAAACTAAAATGATAGCATAACAACCGGATAAAACAATCTTCTTTTGTGTTGAAAAAAAACAAATCTGTCAACTGTTTCTTTTGAAAACGTTAGTGGATATTGTTGCTTTTTCGGGAATCATAATGATCGTTTTTGATTTAAAATGCGCATTTGGGCACACCTTCGAGGGATGGTTTGACGACAATCGGGATTTTGAGTTTCAAAAAGATAAGGGGCTCTTAACTTGTCCCGTTTGTAATGATGGCGACATCAGCAAGGCGCTCTCGACATTTGCCATTAAAGGTGCCACCGAAGCGTCTCCGCAGAAGCGTCATGCCGACGAACTCGCGGCGCTTGGTGCAAAGTTATTGGATTTTGTTGAAAAAAACTTCGACAATGTGGGCGCCGACTTTGCCAAGGAGGCATTAAAGATGCATTACGGTGTGGCCGAGCAGCGGAACATTCGCGGGTACAGCACCCAAGCGGAAGAAAAAACGTTACAGGAAGAAGGCGTTCCCTTTTTTAAGTTCCCACCCAAAGAGCCCGCCGATAGTTAGGGCACGCGAAAAAGAATGAGGGCTAATCCATTTCTTGAAACCGGGCTAATTTTTCCACATCAAGAACATGATCGATATTCAAAAGGATTTTAAGGCCGCCCTCCATTTTCGCCATTCCCAAAATAGATTCGGTATTCAGTTTGGCGCCTAACGTCGGCGCATTTTCAATATCTTCGTCTTTGATATTCAACATTTCCGATACGGAATCAACGATACTGCCGATAAGGATACGGCTGGGAGCGCCTTCGATTTCCACGACCACAATGCAGGTTCGATCGGAATAGGCTATCGATTCCATGCCGAACCTGATTCTTAAATCAACTACCGAGATGACTTTGCCTCTTAAATTGATTACCCCCTTTGATAAACGGCGGTGTTTTTAAAAGCAAAGAGGGTAAAACATGTGTTTTACCCTCTTATTTTTTTATGGTAGGCGGTATTGGATTTGAACCAACGACTTCTACCGTGTGAAGGTGAATCCGTGCTTTTCAGCCTATTTTAGGTTGTTTTGTTTTGTTCTATATTGTCTTGGATTTATTGGATTAAAACGCCTTTTCATTCCATTCTGTTTTGCGTTGTTTTTGGCCTTTTTTTTTAATTTTAGGCACAAAATAGGCACAAATTTTTACTTCTCAAATATAATCTTCTCAAGACCTTGTGCCGATTCCGCGTTGCTGGCATCGAACAAATGAGCGTACACGTTCAAGGTGATCGTCGGTTTCGAGTGCCCCATCTGCTCTTGTATGTATTTAATGTTTGCGCCCTGGCGGATCTTCAAACTGGCGTAGGTATGCCGTAGCGCGTGGAAGCGGATAACCGGCAAACCCGCCGCCTTTAATGCGGGAATAAAAGCCCTGTTAACCATATTGTTATGATTTATTGGATTTCCGGCATCGTTCGGAAAAACCAGCTCCATCTCGTTGGGCGGGCAAGCGATCTGCCACCGCTTCAACTCAAGCATGGTATCCGGCCCCAGGTCAACACGACGCCGACTCCCTGCCGTCTTTGGGTCATAGAACCGGCCATTGTTGAAAGTCCTGTTGACGGCAATCTGATTTGATTCCCATAAAACATCAGGCCATTTTAACCCCAATAGCTCACCTTGCCGACAACCGGAAAACACCGCCAAACGGAATAACATTTTGTATTTCTGGCTGGTCGTTGCATCTAATAACGAGCGGATCTGCTCTGGCTTTAAAACAACCATTTCCGGCTTTGTGGTGCTCGGCGCCGTGACAGCCTCAAGCGCCAACATGGGATTCACCGCTACATATTTATGTCTGAAGGCATATTTAAAAATCTGTCCGAGAGTGACCAGCACCTTGCGAAGTGTTACAACGTTCATTCCATCTTCACGTTTGGCAGATATCCACTTTTCAATCCGGGCTACGGATACTTTATCAATTTTGATTCCTTCAAAATCCTGAAGGTGGTTTCGGATATGGCCGTCAAGGACAGACCACGTAGAAAATCTGACCTTATCTTTTTTGTAAAGCACCCAATCAGCCGCCACCATTCCAAAAAACAGCCGTTCGGCATCAGGAACATAAACACCTTTATCAGCGGCTATCTCATAGCCACGTAGCTTTTCTTTCGCATCCTTATAGGTTGTCCCTCCTGGCAGCGTTTCGCGTTGCCTTACGCCTTTCTGATCGTAAAAGTCGACCATATAGCGCGTTGAACCGTCTTTATATGTGCGTTTCCTGATAGCCATACATAAGCCTTACCTTAACCATTGGTGCTCTGGCAACAAAAAAACCGCCCCCGAAGAGGCGGTCATTGTCTCAACTCGAGACAGGTTATTATGCGTCCACCTCCTTTCCGACAACCAGCCGTTCAACTTCATCAAGCTGTCGTTGTGCCTCTGTCAGGAAATCTCTGACCGATAAAATAACGCTGTCAGTGATTAGGTTAGGTTCGCTTCGGTCGTTGTTATAGCCCTGTAATGCCAGAACTCTTTCTGTTGCCGCCTGTATCGCTGTGGTTGCGTCTGAAATTCTGATTCTTAAAGGTGTCATTTTTCCCTCCCAAAACAAAATGCGCCGTAGCTGTCCTAAGTCCATGTAAGACTTCCGGCCCTTTCGGGAACCCGGCAGCATAGCGCAAAATAATTTCGGATCTACTAAATAAAAATGCCAGATAACGGACTGACTGCCGTACATGGATTTAGGATAAAGCCAACATGACACAATCCAAAAGCTGGTGTCAATGTTTTTTTGCACGCCTCTTGCCGGGCTGGTTCGGGGGTTGATGGCGCCGCGAGTAGGTAGAGGGCGGATGATTGGATGTTCAAATTGGAATAATGTTCTAATTTGAAGGTCTCCGCTACTGCCATCATTTTGTTTGCGGTTTTATGGCTCCAAGGAAAGCACCCCTCAACCCGTGCCGGTTCCGGCGTTGAGGGTGCGGCTAATAGGTAGAGGGCTTTGGCTTGAAAATTTGTGAAATTGGAAACCGTTTCCAATTTAAAGGTTTCGGCAACAGACATCCAGTTGGTAGCCGTTCTGTGAGTCATCCAAGGAAAGCACCCCTCAACCCATTTCAGGAAATGGCCACCGCGCCACGATCGGCGCCCTTGTCCTGACATGCCCCGGCAACCTATCCTGCATGTCTTCTTCGGGGATCGGGCAGACTTCGGCATGGTGTGAAAATCTTAAACCATTCCGACGTCGGAAGGGTTGAAACGCTTTTGATACAACACCACATTTCATGGCTGTTTCATGGTTTATCCCCAACCCCTCACAAGCGGCCCGGCCATCGCCCCCACTTGCAGGCGTTCCACCAATCCCCGAGCCACCATTGCCGGAAGCAGGTGTCAATAATTTTTTGCACGCCTCTTGCCGGGGCGGCCTTTTCGATCATATCCTAACCCATCAGGGCGATAATTTTTTTTTATAGTTCGGCTACCGAAAACCCCCGGAACATATCCGCCCCCTGGTATCGACATTAGATGCTCACGATTTGCCAACCAGCACTCGCGCCGATGATCTTCGGAATCGAACGGAAAAGAATTTCCCAAACACCAGCCATAAATCAGGTGCTCAATCTGGCGGGCTGTTAGTTCCGTATAGCTTTTTCTCTTGCCTCTGGCCTTTCGTACAACGGAAAAAGTTGTCATCCCGGAGGCCTCCCAGGTTTTGACGGTGCAATCTCAACGTCAACATTTAGCTGTTTCAACGATGCCAGAAACGCCGCCCGGCTGTCTCGTTCCACCGCGTTTGCAGGATTGTTTCGGATCTGGTTGAAACGGTCTACAAAAACAACGCCGTGCTCTTGAATGGCACGTTGCGCCTCTCTCATACGGTCAAACGATTCCAAGGCCCGGCATAGAATGGCAAGGCCTATTGAGTCATCAATTTCATATTCGGAAACGATGGCTTCCCATAACCGTGACGCTTCTGTGCTTAGATTTTTAGGTGATTCTTGTCCCATTTTAATTCCCCTTTTTTGTAAGTGAAAAAATTACGGCCTCACGCGTTCTCCTGCCGCTCCGGTTAGCGGCTCGTCGATCTGATATGATTTCGCCCCCCCCTACCCGTCAAAACTGAACGCCCGCTCAGCGACCTATCGTATGTGATAGTTTCCCAAAAAAGTAAGGCCCAGCCTCGAGAAGAGAGACCAGGCCCCGATGCACGCCCTGAGGAGGCATGACGTGCGCTGTTGTTTTTGATGCAACACCTGCGCCTGGTCGCATCCGGGAACCCGATTTCGGCCCGCCCGGCACGGGGTCAACAGTGGGCAGTTTTTCGGCATACCCAGGCCGGATTGTTACGCCCTGGTGGCGAGAGCCACGAAGTGCGACAAGGTGTCACTACCTTTGAACGGTGTCAACGCGCTGGCCCTGACGGGTTGCCCATCAACGCGATATGCCACGCGGTACACGGATTCATCGTAGACAAATTTTACATGGATGCTTACTTCCGTTCGAATTCCGCCTTTCTCGGCCAAAATGTAGCCATTCGAGAAGTCAGCCAACACGATATCCCCAGCGGTTCCGAGAGTTTGAGCCTGTTCCGCGATCACTATCGGCAACCCCAACAGGCTGTTGTAGGGCTTTCCACTAATACCACCACTCGGCATAAACACCGGCCCACCGCCGGTCCCGACCGCTACGGACATGCTAAAAAGTTGCGGCAGAACGTTTTTGTTAATGACCCAACACGCCGACCGCTCAGAACCGGGAAGTAATCGCGCATACATCTTAAAGACGTTCTCCGCCAAAACGGTAGCCGATGCTTGCCCATCCTCCGCCGCAACGGATACGAGACAACCGGCATTCATAATGCCAAGCGGTTGTCCTGCCCCCGTGCCGTTCATGATCGCATCGTCCAACATGAACTGCAATTCAGCAGTAAACGCAGACCGTAGAACTTCGCCAAGTGCTTGATAATCTTCAAGCATTTCGTTGGTGGCGTAGACTAAGCCCGTCAACTTTTTGAGGGAAAGTTCTATTCTTCTGAACTTCGGTTTACTGGCCGTAATCTCCGAAGCTTCGTCAACCCAATAGCCACGCGCACCACCGAAACGACTACCTGTCGCTCGTGAAGTTTCATCGAACCCGTTGATTTTGATGCCGTTTGAGTTGCCTGATAGTTGAATCCGCCGACAGCGTCTTGCCAGCTGCGAAGTGTCGAAGATATCCGCCAGCAGTTGATTCGAGAAGTCCTGCTGAATCAGGAAAGAGCCGTCGGAGGGGACAGATTCCCCTAAGCCGGTAGCATTGAAAAGCCTCGGATCTTGCCGCCCGCCCGGGATTGACGCCGAGGTGATCGCCGCCATTTGCTCGCCAAAACTCGTAAAGCCACCGGTGCTTCTGCTCGAAAAATTGCGAAAATTTCTTTCCAGCGTCAGCGGCTCGTTTGGCAGCGACATTTTCAGATCTTCAATCTTGGAAGAGATGTCGCGTGCTAGCCCAGATTCAAAATTCGTCATTGTCCGACGTTCGGCTTTTACTCTCTCTTGCAAATCGCCCAAAGCTTTCTCAAGGGCTGCGATTTGTTCTTTTTCTTCTGAATATCCAAACATTATATTATTTCCTTTATATTTTTAATTAGTTACTTCACATGCCCCGCCGATTTACTACCGATTTTCCGTGTCCAGCCTCTCACCGGGTTCTTATCGGTTCCGCCGGATCGATGTTTCACTTCCTGTTTAGCCTCTCACCAACCTGCCGCCCCCAGCCTCTCGCCGTTTGCAACCAGAAGCAAATCAACCACCCAACTTGTGACGCGAACATCCCGCAGGCGTCACCAATTAATACATATAGATAATTACGATAGAATGCAAACATTTATTCAATATCCTTCAATGGCTTCACGAAGAGCCTTTTTAAACGATTCTTGACGCTCCATGTCTCCGCGCTCTTGAAGTACCGACAGGAGGCTTCCAACGCGGCCACAAGCCTCCAAGAGCGCGTAATCAATGGCTTTATGGTCTGCTCGGAACTCTTTTTCACCATGTTTATTCGCCATCTGTCACCTCTCCATTCGCCCGTGCCGCGGCTTCTTTAAAAAGATGTCCAATGCCGGTTTGAAGCATTTGGAAACGTCCGCCGTCCTGTGTTTTTACCAAATACTCCAGCAGCTTTTCTACGTTTCGAGTTACCGCCACCATTGCAATGTCGACGCCTTGCGGATCGCTGAAATCAAACGGACTGCCCTTTGTTGCCATGCTGTTTTCTCCTTTGTTGATTATTGTAACAATTTCATGCAATTACGCTTGAACTCTTCAAGCCTGTTCGCGTCCGTGCACTCTAACACGCTGATAGTGTTTGATATTCGGCCAATGATCGATAGACATTCAAGATCGATAGCTTTAGTGTGATTTGGGTTTTGGAAATATTCCAAGTGTTTATTTGGTTTTTGTGCTTTCAATGTGCCTCCTTGTCAAAGACTTTTACATATTGAATATCTAACGTATTCAAGCTATTGTCCCTTGTTGCAATATAAGAGGTAGAACCAAATAATATCTTCCCACGCGATTTTGCAGGCACTCGCTATTATTCTTGCCCGGCAACGACCTTTTGTCGTCCGGAAACGTTCTCTGATTTCGCGGATTGCCCTTTTCCCATCAAGCGTTTGGTCGCCAGTCAGGGGAAAACTGAGAAATGATTGCATGCTGTCGATTTCGGCTTGGCTTGGTTGTTCAGTGTAAAGTTCCATTTTTTTAATCTTTTCGTTTTCGAGGATGAAACGGCTGGCAAATCAAATTGCCTTCGTAATCCGCGAATGCTGCCCGCGCATCTTGAACCCGCGCGTTGATTTCTAACAAGTTGTCGTCGGGGCGGTACCAGCAGGTTAACATCCCGCCTTTGATTGCCGCCCGTGGAAAGTCTCGGCCCGTTTTGTTCTGGAATTAAATGAAGTTTCATTTTTTGCCCTTTTCTTATCTGTCAAAACCCCGATCTACTTCACCCTTCCAATGCTCTACAGTAGCGGCGCTTCCATCAAGACAGCTCGCCGCAAAAAACAGAATCCATTTTCCGGCAGCAAAGACCACGTTCGGTAAAATCTCGCCGTCTTTTTCTCGTTCAAAAAACAAGTTTCCGGTTTGGTCTGTCCTAACTGTGTCGGCGTACAAATAGATTTCTCCGTTTTGTGAAATTGTTTTGGGCACCTTCACGCAAAAATAGTAGTTTCCGTAATTGTCTGTACTCATTTTTCAAGCCCCTTTCATCGCCAATGTTTTTTGATGTGTTGTGCAATCTGAAGTGCAATTTTCCGGAGGGGTGCAAGTGCAATGTGCAATTGTGCATATATATATGCACAAATTGCACTTAAAAATTGCACTAACATTGCACCTGGCCATTGCACCAAGATTGCACCAAGATTGCACTAAGATTGCACTAAATCTCATTTGCCCAATGCTCCAAAACTTTTTCCCGGTATAGCCCGGCTTCAGTCTTTTCGATTAGGCCCTGATCGATCAAGTTATTAATCTTGTTTCCGGCCTGCCGTTTTTTAACGCCGGCAATATTCATTACAAGAGTTACCAGCTCGCTGTGGGTATATTCCCCTTGCAATGCCGCAACGATTTCTTGCTGCTGTTTGGCGGATTTGCCGGTTGAATCAGTTCCGAGGGGCGGATCACAAGCCACATGCATTTTCTCGTCATCACTCCAGGTAAAAAAAGCGCTCAACCGATCGGAGTTCTGTCTGTTTTTCCCAAGACTATATTCTGTGGTAACCTGGCTGATTCCACCTTCTCCGCGCTTGATGATCAGTGTGGATTGCGCTTTTCTCCAAAGCTCCGAACCAAGAACACCACGGGCTTTTTCGTTGCCGGTTACCGGGTTATTATGTAACGACAGCAGGACCCCGACATCGTGTTTTTGTGCTTCGCTCGATAGTTTGTAGACCAGTGCTGTGCACTCATCGGAGTTATTCGGATCTGATACAAAGTCACCGATGCCATCGATCATTAACAGCCCCTTGCAGGTTTTAAATTCGTCCCATAGTATGCTCAATCTGGCCGGAAGAGACTCTACCGCTCGAATGTTTTTCCAAGTTATGTTTGACGGACAAGGCGTACCCCTGAGCAGCCAAGACCGGAACATAAAGCGCTGCCACAAAACATTGAAAAGACGGGCATCATGTTCTGTATCAATGACCGTTGCTCCACATCCGTAAGCTGACAATCCGAGAGTTTTATATTCCGGGCTAATTATTGTGGGCAGGGCCGCATGCATGACAGCAGTCTTGCCCATGCCAGCGCCAGCCGTCAGCATGCATAGGTTTTGCCGGTGTAAAATTGGTGTGTCGTTTAATTTTAAGAGAATTTCTGCCTCTGCTGGGCAGTTATTCCAATCGGGAATATAAACGAGAGTTTCGGCTTTTTGTTCATCGTCCTGCGCCCCGGCAACCTGTGCCTCAAATTCATCAATCATAATTTTTGTCCTTCATTGGAAAGCCAAAGGATCTTCTGCATCTTCTTTTTTTCTGCCCGGAAGTGCCCAGGAAGCCTACTTAGACGGCTTTGATTGCTGCATGTACTATCAACCCCAAGAGGCGTTAAAACCCGCTTATAGAGCCGCTCCCTTATTTGAGAGTCCCATTCATCGGCAGTACTCACGGCAGCCAATTTAGAAACTTCAAGCCAAGCATGGATGGACTTCCCGCCGGTATCGACAAGCGCCTTGATTTCGAGCTTAACGCCGCTCCAAAAACGGATTTGATCGCTATGGGACAGGTCGTCAAACTCGGCCATGGAGTATTTAAAAACCTGAACATTAGCATCGCATCGGAAAGACGGCTTACCGGATTTGGTCAACTGTTCAACGCCATCAAGAGGGTTGATTATGAGGTAGGGCTTTGTTCTTCGGCCTTTTTGGAAGGCGTCAACCCATTCGGCAGCGGGTAGAATGTTCATGCCCACTATGCCCGAATCTTGGCCATCACCAATAAAAATCAAATCATCAGGGTCAAACATCGTTTGCAAGAATAGAACGGCATCTTTCGCCGGATCATCAAACAACCGCTTAGGCGAAGCTTCCCAAAGATCCGCGTCATTATCGAATTTCCCGGCATTGATAATCTTTTGAAGTGCGGTCTTGCCGTCCTGAACAAGCGGTTTTTTCTTCGGGAACTGATAGATTTTTGCAGTGCCGGTATATTCACGCGCCGCTTTTTCGATTGCTTCTTGAATTTCCTTATCCGGTGTTTTTTCTCCAAGCACGGCCCGAATTTCCGCGAAGATCTGTTCCGGCTGTAGCCCGGCAATTACTCCCAGGTTTGCCCCGGACATGATCCCGGAATGACAACCCTGTCCGCGTTGTGGTGGATTATTAAGGTAGGATTTGAACTTGCAAAGGGCGGCTTGATTGCTTGTGGTCGCTTGAACGGCCCGATTCAACGCGCCCCGAACATCTTCCCGCGTTATCGAAAAATTATTGACTTTTTGCTCAGATTGATGCATGGTTAGATATCCTATTTTTCATTTCATTAAGCCGCTCTGCCAGCGGCTTTTCTTTTGCTATTCGGCCCGCATTTTTGCGATATAAGCTTCTACCTTCAAAAAAGCGGCTTCACGATTCGGGTCGCTTTTTTCGATTCGTTTTAATTGGCTTATCGCCGACGCCGCAAAATCCATGGCATAGGAAACAATGCCATTACTACCATCACAATCCGGGCACGTCTCTGTTGTTGCCGGATACTCGCGGTTACAAATCGTGCACCTCCATGTCGCCGGTTTGGATTTTATCTGTTCGTAACGAACAGATAAATTTTTATCCGTTGTTTTTCCAATGATCCTTTGACGTAGTGCCTCTGAGCTTATTTTATCCCCAGGTGCTGCATCACTGTTCACTTTATCCGCGATCGCTTTTGAAACCGTAGCAGTACCCGCGCCGGTTTCCGCTTCTGCCTTTTTGGCCCAATGCACAAGGGTTTCGTTGCAAATTGAACATTTGGCCCACACTTCGGACGGCAAATCCTTCAAAAAATCTTCGAGTTTTGCGATTGTTTGCTGAGACACTTTCATGCCGCCCCCCTATGCCCGATCAATATTCCGTTTCAAAATCCACTTCTCGACAGCTTCAGGATCAAATCGCAACCGGCTACCAATCTTGATTCTGGGGATTGCACCCGGCCCGGTTCGCATAGTTTGAGAATAAACCCAGCTTTTTTTTACTTTTAAAAGATCCGCCATTTCTGTGAGGGTTTTCCATTTTTCCATTTGCATTTTACACCTCTTAGCTTTAAGTTGGTAGCTTACTTACTTATGATAAGTTTTTAAAAATTATACAGAAAGTCGCACGTCAACCTCTGCCAAAATCACACCTATGTTTAATACGAACATAATTTTCCACGTCGTGTCATCGCGTATTAACTCCATATTTCGCAACACAGACAAATTAAAAATAGCACCGCTACCCTGATCCTTAAATGTCTGCATTGGAATAGGGGCCATAGCCAGTTCAAAACCATCCTCTTTGCGCAAAATAAAAATGGGATCTCGGCAGGATTCGACCCCATATTTTTTAACAGAATCGCGCCATGCTTTAGCAACCTTTGAGGCTGTGTCGCGGGGGATTTGCCCATATTCGATAAGCGTCTTAAAAATTGCAATGGCGTATAAGTCAGCAGTTGAATATTCCTTATGGGTGCGTGATCCTTTTTTAATTTCGTGCTCTGTTTCGATCAGGCCCCTTGAGAGCCATTCGTTCATCCGGCCCCGGTCGATTTCGAGAATGTTTAAGGCTTCCGCAAGTGTAAATCTATCCATAATCAAAAATCCTCACAATGGTTAGTGTGTAACCTACTCACTAATATAAACAAAAAAGAAAGTCAACAAAAAAAATCAACACGCCTTAAACCAACCCCAAAAAAAATCTTAGGCACAAAATAGGCACAAACAGGCACAAAAAAGGAAAAAGGTCACAAGCTGGTTGCCTGTAACCTTTTGATTTTGTTTGGTAGGCGGTATTGGATTTGAACCAACGACTTCTACCGTGTGAAGGTAGCACTCTCCCGCTGAGTTAACCGCCCGTAAAAACTACGCCTTAATTCTGACCAAGACCAATCATGTCGTGAGATGACACCGTGCGCCTCTTATATATGGGGCAGAGGGATTTGAAGTCAAGCGTTTTTTAACGGGGGTGTTTACTCTGTCACCTTGAACGGCAAAGGTGTGGATGCTTCAGTTGTTTCGCTTCGTTTTCCCATCGCTTCGATTTCGTTCGCTGTCGGCAGCGCTTTTAGATCCTTGAGATCGAACACCGCTAAAAACTGTTTGGTGGTGGCATAAATAAGCGGTCTTCCCGGAATTTCCTTTCGACCTAGCACCTTGACGAGTTTTTTTTCCATTAGCATTCTCAGTACACCGCCGCAATCAACGCCTCGCAGATGTTCAATATCCGCTCGAATGATGGGCTGCTTATAGGCAATGATGGCGAGGGTTTCCAGGGCGGGCTGGCTGAGCCGGACGGGATTGGGCTTGAGCAGTCGCTTGATCCATTCGCTGTAGGCCGGGCGGGTGCGAATTTGGTGTCCGCCGGCCACTTCGCTAATATAAATTCCGCCTTTGCGGGTCTCGTATTCGGTGGTTAATGCTTCCAGTGCGAGTCGAATTTCTTTTCCATCGGCCATATTTAAAATTTGCTTCAGGCGATCAACGGATAACGGTGCGTCCGCGACAAATAGTAGGCTTTCGATGATGTTTTTGATATCTTCCATTAAAAACCAGTTGGGCGTTGTGCGTTGAGAGTTTGAGATCGCGAAAAAAAGCGATCTTTCCGAAATCAAGCGGTGAAAAATCGATTTTTGTCAGCCCATTCACGCGCTCATCATTGGTAAAACAGACGGATGATACCGCTTTGCACATGCTGTGCGATGGTGATCAAAGACAACTTCACCATCTCAAGAACAGCCAGAAACGTAATGATGATTTCGCGTTTTCCGGGAGGCGCCGTAAACAGTTCCTCCAGCGTAAGAGTGCTTTTTTCTTCAAGTATGTCGATAATTTGTGCGATTTTATCTTTTATTGAAATGCGCTCCTCGCTCAAATCGATGCGGTGGCCTTCGGGTGCTTTTTCGATTATTTTTTGGAATGCATCAATAAGTTCGAACAGGCCGACCTGAATGATTTCCTGCTCGTTGTCGATCGGCAGCGCCGCGTCGCCGCAAAAGGGCCGAGTGAAAATGTGCTCACCGAGCAGGTTGCGTTCGCCCAGGGATTCGGCAACGGACTTCATTTGAAGGTATTCCAATAACGGCCGGGCGATCTCCATTCGTGGATCTTCTGATTCATCAATGTCCGCATCATGAAGCGGCAGCAGCATTTTGGACTTGAGTTGGGTCAGGGTGGCCGCCATGACGATAAAGTCCCCCGCCAAATCAATATTGAGGGATTTTATGAAATTTATATAGGCCAAAAACTGATCCGTAATCAACGCGATCGGAATGTCGTAAATATCCACCTCGTTTTTTTTGATAAGATGGATCAACAGGTCCATGGGGCCTTCGAATACCTGCTCCAGTTTTACCTGGTAGGGCAGGCCATCCGAAGGCTCATTGTCTTCCTCGCTGTTGAAATCAATCGCCATGTCGCAATGATTCAGTCCGCCTGTATTTAGATGTTCATGGCATGCCGTACATCCGCCATGGTTTGCTGTGCGACCACTCTGGCTTTTTTATTCCCAGCCTTGATGATATCCTCAAGGAGATCCGGATTGGTCTCATAGTAGATGCGCTTTTCGCGAATCGGCGCCAAGGCGGCAATCAGGTTATTTGCCATCATCCGTTTGCAGTCTACGCAGCCGATTTTTGCGGTGCGGCATTCTTGATTGACCCGGGCGATAAGGGGAGGCTCACTGTATCTTTTATGAAACTCAAATACATTACAAACATCCGGATTTCCGGGGTCTTTTCGGCGCATTCGCTGTGGGTCCGTAATCATTTCCCCGACTTTTTGGCGGATTTGCTCGGGGGTGTCTGACAGGTAAATAGCGTTGTGGTAACTTTTGCTCATTTTTCGGCGGTCAAGTCCAAGTATTTTGGGCGTTTCGGTGAGAATCGATTCGGGCTCCGGAAACACCTCGCCATAAAGAAAGTTAAAGCGCCTGGCGATTTCCCTCGTAATTTCAACATGAGGCACCTGGTCGATGCCAACCGGCACGGCATTGGCTTTGTACATGATAATATCTGCTGCCTGCAGCACGGGATATCCGAGAAAGCCGAACGTAGATAAATCCTTATTATTTAATTGTACGATCTGGTCTTTATAGGTTGGATTTCTCTCTAACCAAGGAATCGGTGTGATCATGGAAAGAATCAGAAACAGCTCGGCATGTTCTTTGATATGGGATTGAACAAAAAAGGTGCTTTTTTCAGGGGACAATCCCGCGCCGAGCCAGTCCAGAATCATATTTCGCACATTACCCTTGATGGCGCGAGGATTTTCATAATCACTGGTTAGCGCATGCCAGTCCGCCACAAAAAAGAAGCACTCGTTTTGTTCCTGCAGTTCGATCCAGTTGTTCAGTGCGCCCAACAAATTGCCCAGGTGAAGGGGACCCGTGGGCCGCATGCCGCTCAGTATTCTTTTTTTTGAAACCATGTTTTTTCTCCAGATTTAGCGGGAAAACAACCGCGAGATGTTTATGGGACAAGGGTGATGTTTTTTTCAACCCGGCGCTCCTAAATAAACCATAACGATCACGGGATCAAGTTGAAGTTCCGCCTGAAACGTTAGGCGGCGGGTGGTTTTTTGGGCAGACCGCATTGCTGCTTTTGGACAGTGTCCAGGATAGCCGCGCTTTGGCGAACGCCAACTCATCTTTCCTCGATTTTAGCCGGCCGTCGAGCTTGGCATCGAGCACGGCTTGTAAGACCTCTTTGAAAACCGGGCCTGGCTTATATCCCATGTCGATAAAATCCTGGCCTCGTATCTCAGGGGCTACCTTTCTAAGTTGGGTGAAAAAGTATGAGATTGAGCGTTTGACCTTTTCCTGCCGTGTGGCCGCCATCATGAAAAGCAGCAGCTCATTTTTAAAGCCGCTGAGTTTTCGATACAGCGTGCTGTTTTTTACCGGCAACTTACGTTCCAGGGAAAGCAGGCACCTTTCTGCATCAAACCGAATGCCCTCGAAGAGGGTTTTGTCCTGTTGCGGCAAATCGAATCGTGAGCAAATCTCTATCGTGGTTTTCCGGTCGCAATGCCGAATCAATGCCAGAAAATAAACAACCCATCTCATCAGCGGTTCTTCGAGAAACAGCAGATCATACCAGGACACAACTTTTTTTACGGAATTGAACAAACCGATAAGGTCTTTGGTCAGCCTGATCGAGGAATGAATAACGCTGAGCAGGTTATAATCGTTAAGCCGAATCACCGCGAGGGAGGGGGTGTCTTCTTCCAGAATAAGCCGCAACTCGGAAAAGACCCGTCGGCCGCTGAGCCGTTTAAAAAAGTCCATCTTAACGGCGTTTTCGATAAGACCGGAGGTGAGCTTGCCAATACTGAAGCCGAACCGTTGCTCAAAGCGGATGGCGCGGAAAACACGGGTCGGATCCTCAACGAAACTTAAATTATGCAATACGCGGATCACTTTTTCCTTAAGGTCCTTTTGAGCGGAAAAAAAGTCGACCAGTAGGCCGAAATGGCTTTGGTTCAGCTGAATGGATAAAGTGTTAATGGTGAAATCCCTTCGGAACAGATCCATCTTGATGGAGCCCATTTCAACGATGGGAAGGGCGGCTGGAAACTGGTAGTACTCAAGCCGGGCGGAGGCCACATCCAGTTTAAACCCGTCCGGATAGATAATGACTGCCGTGCCGAACTTGGCATGTGTATGGATTCTAACGCCGGCCGCAGACGCAAATTTTTTGGCAAAAGCGATGCCGTCGCCCTCTATGACGATATCGATGTCCTCATTGGGCCTGTAAAGAAAAAGATCCCGAACGAAACCGCCCACAACAAAGACATTGACCCCGATTTCATCCGCAGTTCGGCCGATATCGGTTAACATTTCCAGCAGACGAAGGGATAATCGCTCTTGCATGAATTTGCCGATATTTCGGGTTCTGGCGGGTACCGGTTCCTGAATCGGATCCCGAAACCGGCTCTTTGTGAGCTGCTCGCTTCGAACGAGGATATTGAGGAGATCGGTTCTCGTAATGACACCTGTAATGGTGTCCCCCTCAATGACGGGCAACACACGCTGTTTATTTTCAATAATTTTGGACTGAACTTCCGACAAATCGGCTTCGGGGCCGACATAAGCCACATCCGTCATCATATACTCTCCGACGGGAACGTCGTCGAGCGCATGAAAAATGGCTTTTTCGATAACTTGCCGGGTAATATATCCGGCAAGTTGCTCCCCGCCGCTGTGTTTTTCGGTGACAACGAGGGCATTGATGTTATATCGCCTCAAAAACTCCTTGGCGTCCCTGCAGGTAACGGATGTATCCACCATGATGGCGGGGGAACTCATCAGATCCCGGGCAAATCGCTGGGATCGAACGTTGTCAAAAAGCACTTTCACCAGCAGTTGTTCTGCCTGCGCCAGGGTCATCTCTTTCAAGTTGGCCGAAGCGGCCGCCGCGTGTCCGCCGCCGCCGAAGTTTTTCATGATGGCCCCAACATCTACTTCGGGAATTCGGCTGCGAGCCACTATATAAATTTTATTGCCCATGGCCGCCACGGCAAAGATAACGTCGTAATTTTCAATTTTGATCATCTTGTGAACGAGAAAAGCAAAATCCGGCACGTAGTCGGGGCTGGTTACAGTCGCGACAGCGACCTCAACGCCGTTGATATGATAATGGGTGACGCTCTGAAACATTTCATTAAGCATTTCCAACTGTTGCGGACTTATCTCCCGGGCGATCATATCCGATACGATATTGAGATTGGCGCCTTTTGACAGCAAAAGGGCGGCAGCCAAGAAATCCGCTTCGGTTGTCGAGGAAAAGGTAAACGAACCGGTGTCCTCATAGAGGCCGAGGCACATGATGGTGGCTTCTTCCGGAGTGATGTCAATCCCTTTTGCTTTTATGATATCGGTGAGTATCGTAATGGTGGCCCCTGTCGGCCGGATCACCTCGTAATGTCCTTGGATATCACCGGTCATATTGGGGTGGTGGTCGTAAATATGAATTTTAAGGCCCGGCTTTTCCAAAACGGATGCCAACGGGCCAATGCGGCCGGGTTGCCGGGTGTCCACGAGCACGAGTGTCGTAATCTGTTGCGGGTCGATGTCTTTTATATCGATAATGTTATATAAATAAACCATTGATTTTATAAAAAAGTTACGAAGATTTTTCTCCTGAGAGCTAGGAAATACAATTCGAGCATCGGGATATAGCTTTTGAGCGGCCAACATGGAGGACAGCGCGTCAAAATCAGCGTTCATATGCGTGGTAATAACCGTCTGGTGTTTTTCTTTTTCCGGTGGCGATTTTCTGGTCATGACTGCCTTGTCCAAATCCTTACAACGCATTGTTTTGGCGTGGAAACATGGCCCGATCAACTGGTCTGTTCGGCCAAAAAACAGTACTATATTCCATAACACCTTGTTTATCAAGCAAAATATGTTGCATCGCCCTTGTGCCTTCATAAGGGCTTTCCTACATGTGACACCGAGCGATTGGTTAACATGCCGGGAAAACGTTTGACTTGAACACCGATTGTGCCTATAAATTAACGGTTCGTTTTTGTTGGTATTAATGATACATATTACGCTAAAGGGGTTTCTCGACCAGTGACAAGGGACTATCAATATCTATTCGGACCGGTTCCCTCCCGGCGGCTTGGACGGTCGCTGGGCGTCGATTTAATGCCTCATAAAACGTGCTCGTTGGATTGTGTTTATTGCGAGTGCGGCAAAACAACACACCTGACTCTGACGCAGAAGGAATATGTGCCGGTTGACCGCTTGCAGGAAGAGCTTCATTCCTTCCTGAAAAATGAGCCGGAACTGGATGTTGTCACTTTTTCAGGCGCGGGGGAGCCAACGTTGCATAGCGGGCTTGCCGATATCATCCAATTTATCAACGGCCGCTTTCCAAAATATAAAACAGCGTTATTGACAAACGGGACGCTTTTTTACCAACAAAGCGTTCGAGCGCAGGTTACCGGCATCGATTTGGTGATTGCATCCGTGGATGCGGCGTCCGAAGCGATCTTTCGACAGATCAACCGGCCGCATCCGCAGTTGAATCTTTCTGCTGTTCTGGATGGACTTTTTGCCTTAAGAAAAGAATTTTCAGGCCGGCTCTGGGTGGAAGTTTTTCTGGTCCCCGGCTTGAATGATGGGGCGGATGAAGTGAGACGGATTCAGGAGGTTGTCGATCGTCTTCGGCCGGATAGGGTTCAATTAAATACGCTTGATCGCCCAGGAACCGAAAAATGGGTTGAGCCCCTTGATCGGGAGGGGATGGCCCGAATAGCGGCGTGTATTCACAAGACCGAATTAATTGCGCCGCTTTCCGCCGCCCCTTGTTCAGGCGGTGCTTTGGAAGACATCCCCGGGCGCTTATTGGCCGCTATCCGGCGAAGGCCCTGCACCTTGGCGGATATTTCCAAAATGCTTGATATTTCGGAGGCGCAAGCGCACCGATATCTGGCGCCCCTGCTATCAAAAAAGGTGGTGAGTCAAAAAGAGATGCCTCGGGGAACATTTTATATTGCTTGATGGTTTGAATTTAATGAAACGGTTTCAATTATCTATTGACTCTTTGCCCGGAATTTTCAAGTGTTGTATGGCGAAAGCCGATAAACATACGGTGGAAGAAAAAGCCTTTTCCAAATGGATAGTTGTTTTGAGTGGCGGTAATTACGTGAGCTTTCCGATAATACCTTATGCTGACTGACATTCTGCGGTGATGGAAGAAACGAATCATTATTAGGAGGCGACATGCCGGTTTATTTATGGGTGGGGAAAAACAGAAAAAATGAGGTTCAAAAGGGTGAAATGGAAGCACTGAGCGAAGATGCTGTTCGTGCCAACCTAACCCGAATGCATGTTACACCCTCAAAGATCAAGAAAAAGCCGAAAGATCTTTTTGAGAATGTCGCATTTTTTCAACCCAAGGTAACTCAAAAGGATATTATTCTTTTTGCCCGGCAGTTTTCCACCATGATAGACGCGGGACTCCCTATTATTCAGTGCCTGGACATTCTTCAGGCACAGCAGGAAAATAAAAGCTTTAAAAAAATTCTCAGAACAATAAAAGAGAGTGTGGAAGGCGGGTCGACCCTTGCCGAATCGTTGCAAAAATTTCCAAAGGAGTTTGATGATCTTTTCGTGAACATGATCGCTGCGGGCGAGGCGGGGGGTATTCTTGATATCATTCTTAGGCGGTTGGCAGCCTATATGGAAAAAATCGCCAAATTAAAAAGTAAAGTGAAAGGCGCCATGGTATATCCGGCGGTAACCTTAAGCATTGCGGTTGTTGTTTTGGTCATTATCCTCGTTTTCGTCATTCCCGTTTTTCAAGGCATGTTCGCCGACTTTGGCGGAGAGCTGCCCGCCCCGACGCAACTGGTAATAATGCTTAGCGAGTTCGTCAAGTCCAATGTTTTCTATATCATTATTGCTGTGGGGCTTTTTATTTTCGCCTACAAGCGGTTTTATCGGACGAAGAAAGGCCGCGAGTTACTGGATAAAACCTTTCTAAAGCTTCCCATTTTCGGCATCCTGATTCGAAAGGTTGCCGTCGCCAAGTTTACCCGCACCATGGGAACCATGCTCACCAGCGGGGTTTCAATTCTTCAAGCGCTTGACATTGTAGCAAAAACAGCCGGGAATAAATCGGTTGAATATGCCATTTACAATGTCCGTGCGGCCATATCCGAAGGTCGAACCATGGCGGACCCCCTGATTGAAAGCGGTGTTTTTCCCAGCATGGTCTGCCAAATGATCGCGGTAGGGGAGTCGACGGGTGCGCTGGATACCATGTTGAATAAGATCGCCGATTTTTATGATGACGAAGTGGATCAGGCGGTTGAAAACCTGACCTCTCTGATCGAGCCGTTTATGCTCGTATTTCTGGGGGTCACCATCGGTGGGCTCGTTATTGCCATGTATCTGCCCATATTCACCATGGCGTCTGTTATCAATTAACGATTGAGACTTTTCCGAAGCGACTTATGACAAACGATTTCCGGAGTGAGCTGTATGATAAACTCAAATGGCTTACTTTTTTCCGGTTGCTGGTCACGGCTGTCCTTTTGGGAGGCGTTGCTTATATACACGCCGAGTACGCCTCTTCTTTTCTGACGCCGCTGCTGTTGGCGGTATATGTCCTGAGCAGCGGCGTTTTTGTGTTAACCATTGTTTATTCCCTGCTTTTAAAAAGGATTACGCGCTATTCCGCGTTCGCGACCGTTCAGATTATTCTCGATACCTTCATCGTTTCGCTGATGATTTATCTCACCGGAGGATTTTCAAGCGGGCTTTCTTTTTTATATTTAGTGGTTATGATTTACTCCAGCATGCTGATCTATCGCAAGGGAAGCCTGATTATGGCGGCCTTATGCACGATTCAATACGGCATCATGGTGGACTTGGAATATTACGGAATACTGACCCCTCTTATTTCGTATGGCGCACCGCCGGGCATGAGCGAACAGTGGCGTTATGTGATTTTTAAGATTCTGATGATAGCGGTCGGCTGTTTTGCGGTATCCTTTCTCAGCAGCTTGCTCTCCGAGCAATTGCGCAAATCGCGGCGTGAACTATTGGCCATGGAGGCACATGTCAAGCGGGTAGAAAAAATGGCCACCGTGGGGGAGATGGCGGCTGGTTTGGCACACGAAATCAAGAATCCGCTGGCCTCTCTTTCCGGGTCAATTCAACTGATCAGAGAAGACATCCCCTTTAACGAAGATCATGACCGATTGATGAATATCGTTCTTCGCGAGGCGGATCGCCTGAACACCTTGCTGAGCAATTTTCTGTTGTTTGCAAGGCCGCAAGCCCGAAAATTGGAATTGATCGAATTGAACAAGGCCCTGGCGGAAACAGTATCCCTTTTTGAAAAAAGCCTTGGCGCTTCCGGTAGAATCGCTATTAAGCGAGAGTTTTCCGCAGGGATTTGGATTGAAATGGACCCCACGCACCTTCATCAGGTAATGTGGAATCTGTTATTGAACGCGGCGGATGCCATTGACGGGCGCGGGCAAATTACCGTGACTTCCCACAAAGCAGTAGGGCGAGGCGCTCAAATAAAAGTCGCGGATACCGGCTGTGGTATTCCGGAAAATAAAGTCAAGCTCATTTTTGATCCATTTTACACTACCAAATCCACCGGCACGGGCCTTGGTCTTTCCATCGTGCACAGAATTCTTGAGACGTATGGTTTTAGAGTGAATGTTGAAAGCGAGCCGGGTTCCGGAACGATTTTTTCCATTGATGTTCGGCAAAGTCAGGCGCCTGCCTGAGAGCGTTCTTGTGAAGCGTTAAGGGGTCTTCCGGCCGGGGGATACTTTTATGGCTATTTCCCTTGACTGAAAAATTTGAATCGGATACAGGCATGAAAAAAATAGTCGGCCAAACCGTTTTTGGTTTTGGGCGATAAATAAGAGTTATGCTCAGGCAACGCCATCCAGACTCTTCTGGATGGCGTTTTGTTTATGGAGGTGGCTATGGCGACCATGCTGGTGATCGATAATTACGATTCATTTACGTATAATCTGGTACAGATGTTTATGCCCTTTCCGCTTGATATTAAGGTGGTTCGATCGGACAAGCTGACACTTGCGCAGGCGCACCGCCTTTCACCGGACTACCTTTTAATCAGTCCGGGTCCTAAAGATCCGGCGCATGCCGGCATTTCGGTCCCGTTAATTCAATCTTTTTATCAAATTGTTCCGGTATTGGGCGTTTGCCTAGGAATGCAATGCATGAATGAGGTTTTCGGAGGTGTTACAACGCGAGCCCCCTTGCCGATGCATGGGAAAACATCTGATATTTATCATCGTGGCCGGGGATTATTTGCGGGCATCCCTTCGCCTTTTACCGTGGCCAGATATCATTCACTAATGGTTGAATTTGAAGCAAGCGAGCTTGCCGTCACGGCTCGAAGCGATGACGGTGTGGTGATGGGAATGAGTCACCCCTGTTACCCCCTGCACGGCGTGCAGTTTCACCCGGAAAGTTTCTTGACGCAATGGGGAGAGCTGCTGATTCAGAATTTTTTAAGCCTGGGACCTTTGCGGAAAGACTGTACGGCCTTGGAAGCCGTTTGCCGTTTGTCTGTTACGAGCGCTCCTTCGGTATGGAACGGATCAGGCTATTCGAAAGTCTCTAATAACGCGGGGGAAAATGGTCAAGCTTGATGCCCTGGCAGATCGAATCATCAACGTTCATGTGACGCCTTTTACGCATAAGGAACCCTTTATGGATCTTGCCGCCCGGTATGCCGGCATGCCCGGGACGGTTGTGCTCATGAGCGGAACAGACCTTGATTGCGCCCGGTATCATCTGCTCGGGGTAGATCCCTGGTTAACGCTTCGAACGGTCGGGCGGGATACTTTTCTGGAAACAGCCGGCGCCTCTCATACCTTTTCGGAAGACCCGTTTGATATTCTGCAGACGTTGCTGAACCAACTGCGGCTGCCTACCAGAGCCTTTCCGGGCATCCATGTGCCGGTGGCTGCCGGGTTAATGGGATTTCTCGCCTATGACCTGAAAGATGCTCTGGAAGAGTTGCCCAGAACGGCAGTCGATGATTTGCGGTTGCCCACGTTATTTATGGTGGCGCCCTCCGTCCTCATCGTACATGACAAAAGAACGCGGGCAAGCTGGCTGTGCATTCCGGAGCGCCAGAATCACTGGGGCGTGCCTTCGGTCTCCGCCATCTTGGACAAGTTTAACGCGCAATCCCGCGTTTTGGCGTCAACCGGCGCATTTCGGGGGGATATCGCCCGCGCCCGGTCCGGCTTTACCCGGGAAGAATATATATCGGCCGTTGAAAAGATAAACGCTTACATTCGTGCCGGGGATGTGTACCAGGTCAATCTTTCCCAGCGATTTGAAACGGCCTTTGAGGGGGACCCCTTTGGGCTGTTTCAATCCTTGTATGCCATGAATCCAGCCCCTTTTTTTGCTTATATTCATGCGAAAGATCACCATATCGTGTCCACTTCGCCCGAGCGGTTTATTCAACAAAGCGGGCCAAAGGTGGAAACGCGTCCGATCAAAGGAACACGACCAAGGGGGAATACACCGGAAACCGATGCGGCATACCGGCAAGATTTGTGCGCAAGCCGAAAAGATGACGCGGAGCTTTCCATGATTGTCGATCTGTTGCGTAACGACATCGGAAAGGTATGCGCCGCCGGATCGGTTCGGGTCACCGCACACAAGCGATTGGAAGCTTATCAGAATGTGTACCATCTGGTTTCCGTGGTAGAAGGCGTTTTGCAGCCGGAAAAAGATGCCGTGGATTTAATACGGGCCACCTTTCCGGGGGGCTCGATCACCGGGTGTCCTAAGATCAGGGCCATGGAAATTATAGACGAGCTGGAGCCCTGCCGCCGCCATATTTATACCGGCGCCATCGGATATATCAGTTTTCACGACACGATGGATCTGTCCATCGCGATTCGAACCGCGACGGTGCTCAACGGAAAAATGATTTTTTCGGTGGGAGGCGGCATTGTTTTCGATAGTGATCCCGCTGATGAATATGAAGAGACGCTTCACAAAGGCCATACCTTGATGACGGTATTTAATGATACGGAAAAAACGGTTCAGCGCCCTTCAATCGCCTGGTTCAACGGGACGGTTCGAAATCTTAATGATGTTTGCATATCGGTAATGGATCACGGATTACTTTACGGGTATGGGTTTTTTGAGACCCTTCGAGCGGACAACGGCAGGGCGAAGCACCTTTTGGCCCATCTGGCCCGCTTTAACAATACATGGCGTGAATTATTCCAAACGATTCCGCCGGATCTGACGTGGCCGGATATCATCGCGCAGGTCCTTCGCTGCAACGGGTTATGTGAAACCACCGCAGCCGTAAAGATACTGGCCACCCGGGGAACCCGGGATGCGCCGCCTTTTGATCATCAGCTGTTGGTGACCGCAAGGCCCTATGAGCATCGGCTGAAAGGGAAACAAGAGGCCGGGCTGCGGTTGCTGGTTTATCCGGAGCCGCGCCAAACGCCGCTGGCCGCCCATAAAACACTAAACTATCTGTATTATTTGTTGGCGGGGCAATGGGCCAAGGCACGCGGTGCCGATGAAGCACTGATTCTGAATCCGGACAAAAGTGTATCCGAAACCAACACGGCAGCCCTTCTGGTTGTATCAAACCAGCGGGTGATACGGCCGTTCTCCCAACATGTGCTGCCCAGCGTGATGCAGCAATCGGTTTGCGAATTGCTCGATAGATGGGGATACTCGATCGAAACCCGGTCGACCCTGTTGCAGGATTTGTATGCCGCCGATGACGTGCTGCTTGTCAACGCCCTTATGGGCGCGGTTCCGGTGCTTTCCATTGAAAATCGGGGGCTAAGGGCCGCTTCGGACTTATTTGAAAGAATCAATCGGCAGGTTCTGTCGTGATGGCAATCGCTGTTAACAGGACATAAAATGCCGTAAAGCGAAAGTCAGTCGTCTGAATGTTGATTCCCGGATGCGGTATCGGCATGATCCCCTGTGGGATCGAATACGTAGCCGACGGAGCGAAGACTTTTAAAATAAACCGGCTTTTTGGGGTTCTCCTCAAAGTATTTTCGAAATCTCACAATAAAATTATCGACCGTGCGCGTAGAAATGTGTCGAGAATAGCCCCATCCGACCTCCAACAGCTTTTCCCGCGACAAGGGTTTACCTTGGTTGGCGACAAACAATTTCAGCAATTTGGTTTCCTGCTCGGTCAAGCTGATATCTCCGATGCTGCCCTGTGCTTTGAAGGATGAAAAAACAATTCGATTGGTTCCGAATTCATATGGGTCCGAAACGTCACCTGCGACAGGTGAACCGTTCTCCTGCGTCTTCTCATACCAGGTCGCTTTGGTTAACAGACGATCCACCCGCAGGAGAAACTCATCCAGATTAAACGGTTTGGCCAGATAGTCGTCCACGCCGTAAGCCAGCCCCTTGATTTTATCGTCCGCAGCGCTTTTCGCGGAAAGGATCAAAATCGGAAGTCGTTCATTCTCGGCGCGAATTTTTTTCAGCACGGATAAGCCGTCAATTTTGGGCAACATAATATCAAGCACGATCAGATCCGGTTTCCATCGCTCCCATTGGGCCAGACCGGCAACGCCGTCACCGGCAACGCGGACTTCATAGCCCTGAAGCGTCAGGTTCAAATCGAGACCTTCGGCGATATGGGCATCATCCTCAATCACCAGAATCCGTTTTTTTAACGGCTCGCTCATGCGTTTTCCCTCTGTTGAAGCGTGCGTGAAGGCGGCAGGGGAAGCAGAATAGAGAAAGATGCGCCTTGCAAAGATCCCTTGCTGCCGGCCACGATTTTTCCTTTGTGAATGCGTACGATGTTTTCAACCAAATAGAGCCCTAGTCCACTGCCCTTGGCGGACATGTTATCCGCGGAACCCACTTGATAAAATTTTTTGAATATTTTTTTCAGATCGGTTTTTTCGATGCCGATGCCGTTGTCCTCAAAGAGAATATGAACAAATCTCTTTTGTTCCTCAAACGTGATGTCGACCCGTGGTATGGCGGCCGCGTTATATTTGACCGCATTGGTCAACAGATTCATCAGGAGCATTTCAAAAAGGGGGGGATTGATCTCATAAAATAAAGGCCGGTTTGACGGGTTTTTGATCCGAATGTCACAATTTTTAAACAAGTGCGCATTGGTTTCGGTGAATCGGGTGGTCAGGGCAACGATGTTTTCCCGGACAAATTCGCCGCTAAAGCTTTTGCTCTCGATTCGTGCCAGACTCAAAATGCGATCGATATTGGCGGTCAGCCGGTTTATGTCCGTAATCATGTAGTTCAAATACTTCAGTTGCAGTTCCCTTGAAATTTCGTGCTTGTGAAACGTCTCCAGATACAGCTTGAGGGAGGTAACCGGTGTTTTAAGTTCATGCGTAAAGTTGTTGATGAAATTGTTTTGCAATCGGTAGAGATGAAAGGTTTTTGCCTGATATATAAAAATGATGGAGATCCCCATGAGAATGATCCCGACCAGCAAGGATAAAATGAGAATAACCACCCAGTTGCGCAGATCCAAGACTTGTGCCGGATCGAAATTAAATCGCGCTGCTATCGTCTTGAGTCCCGTGCTGAATTCAAGATACCAATAAATATATAAAAACAGGGATGCGCCCAATGCAATGATTGAGAAAACCAGAATCAACATGGGATGTAAAAACCACTTGGTTGTTTTCATTGACATCCAACTATTGCAAAGCCCATCCCGAAAATTCGGAATGGTATGTAAGCGATTGAATCGCCTGCACCGGTGTAACGCCATCTTTCCGGCATGGCAATAGCCATATATCAGACTGGCTTGAACAGGCAACCGATAGTTTTTATCTGTTTGGTTTGTAAAAGTTTTGTAAAATCATGCAAGTCGTTATATAAGCGCTTCCATTTATGTAATAAAGGAAAGATGTTCTTTGGTTCATTCCTTTATCCCTTGCGGATAAGCAGAATATACAATGAGGTTTTAAATGGATTCAACCCCCCATACATTTCACATTCCGGTCATGGGTACCGGCCATTCGGCGGATACCCCGATTCGGCTGGCCCACTTCGGTATTTCATCGGTCATTTCGATTGTCGATGATCTTTTGCTGGAAAGACTCGGAAAATATTATAGCGAAAAATATGAGGTGCTGTATCCGCCAATTCCACGTAACGCGGTTGACGGCCGGTCCCGGCGAATCACGGCATATCTCAATCTGGTTCTGGATATTGTCGAGCGCCATATGGAAAAAATAAAAAGCGAGCCGTTTTTTCAAGACAATGACAAGCGCAAATATTTTGATATGCTTCCTGATGAGGCGCCGCTTAAAAAAGACTATGATCGAATGCTGGCGATGAAATCGGGGACCGAGAAAGACCGGTTGGCGGCGGCATTGACGGACCAAATGCGGGCTGGCTCCATTGATGTGAATATCATGGTCAAGCTGGACCGGCCCCGGTTTGATGAAAACGGAATGCCCATGGAGGATTACTCGGATGCCAAAACAGCCCTCAAAGGGTTTGCCAACAGCCGGCTGAATTCCGGCATTGTTTTTTCGGCCGGCATCAATAAGGGGCTTTTTAGATACATGTCCCGGTTTAAGGATTTTTACCGGGATGAAACCGGCCGAATGAACAAAAGGATCATTCTCAAGGTCAGTGATTTCCGATCTTCTCTCATTCAGGGACGTTTCTTGGCGCAACACGGGCTGGAAATTTCCGAATATCGTATTGAGTCGGGCCTGAACTGCGGCGGCCATGCGTTTGCGTCCAACGGCGTGTTGCTTCCCGCCATTCTTCGGGAGTATAAAGAAAATCGGGCGAAATTGGGTACGGATTTTCAGTCGTTGATTCTCAAACACTATCAGAAAATGGGATGGTTCTACCCCGATCCCTCAACGATCTCCCCGCCGATCGTAACGGTACAAGGCGGCATCGGCAATCATGGTGAGGACCGCCGGCTTCGAGAATACTTCGGTATGGATCGCACCGGATGGGGAACGCCTTTTCTTCTGGTTCCCGAAGCCACCTGCGTGGATGCGGAAACAAGGGAATTGATGCGCCGGGCCGGGAAAAACGATCTTTATCTAAGCGATATCTCTCCCCTGGGCGTTCCGTTTAATCTGGTCCGCAATACCGGTTCCGTGAATTGGACCAGGAATAAAATCGCTTGCGGCAAGCCCGGATCTGGTTGTCCCAAGGGATTCTTGGCTTTGAACACCGAGTTGACCGAAAAGCCGATCTGCCCGGCTTCGCGGGAATTTCAGACGATGAAGCTGAAAAAAATCGTCTCTGACTGCGAATCGGATGCCGAAAAAGCCGCTTTATCCACCACTGTGCTTGAAAAAACCTGTCTTTGCGACCATTTGGGCAACGGCATCCTGATTGGCTTGGGGATCGCGGATAAGAAAAAATCCCCTCCCCTGGTATGCCCCGGACCGAATCTGGCCTGGTTTAACGGGATTTATTCCCTTCGGGAAATGGTAAATCATATTTATGGCAGATGCCCGTCCCTGGTGCCGGCGGAACGGCCGCATATGTTTGCCAATGAGATTGTGATGTATGTGGATTATTTTGAAAAATTGATACAGGGCGCAGGGAACGAAGCCCGAGAGATCAAAGCCCTTCAGGACTATAAGGCTAACCTTGAGCAAGGGATGGACCTTTGTTTGGCTATTTCAAAAGGTTCGGAATATCCCGGCGAGAATATGGCTTCCGTTGCCCCGTGCGTGGAAACGCAGCGGGCCCGGTTAAATAGGATATGGCGCTGTGCCGGTTTTGACTGCGGCCGGGCGTGCGACGAATCCGGAGAACCGCTGGTGGTTGCGTGTTGATTACATGAACCCGATACAAGTTCGTCAGACACTGACAACGGAATTCGGCTACTGCAGCCCGAAGCGTTCGTGCTTTTCAAAACGGCTTCCCGTTTGGGTTGCGTCCCCTGTTTATTATGCACGGTTGATGGCGCTTATCTATGCCAGCAGCAAGGTGGCGCTAAAGGGCAAATACAGCCGCGAAAGATGGGCCTTTGATTCGCATCGTATTCTATGCTTTGTCGAATCGGTCGGAGCCAGGGTTCAAATTTCCGGGTTGCGGGCGGTGGCGGCGCATTCAGGTCCCCTGGTGTTTATCGCCAACCACATGAGCATGCTGGATACCTTTCTGCTTCCGGGGATTATTTTGCCTTTTCACCGGGCAACCTTCGTGGTCAAGGAATCCCTTTTGCGTTATCCTGTATTCGGCCCGATCATGCGGGCGGTTCGACCCATCGTTGTGCAGCGAAAGAACCCCAGAAAAGATTTAAAGGTTGTGCTTGATGAAGGGGGACGCTTGCTTCAGATGGGCTGCTCGCTCATTATTTTTCCGCAGTCGACTCGCAGTGCGACTTTTGATGCCGGCGCCTTCAACACGCTGGGGGTGAAACTGGCCAAAACAACTGGGAGCTTTGTGGTTCCCGTGGCGCTTAAAACCGATTTTCAGGCCAATGGGCGAATGATAAAGGAAATGGGCTGCGTAAATCCTAAGAAAGATGTCCACATCGCATTCGGCCGCCCCATGCCTGTAAAGGGAAACGGGCAAGCCGCTCACCAAATGATCATAGATTTTATTGAGGGGCATTTGCGCCGGTGGGCTTGAAGGTAGTCCAAAGATATTTGAAATTCTGTCTGGTTATGTAGTGTTTCATCCGCAGATGACGCAGATTACACCGATTGATTATCGATCTGCGAAATCTGCGTCATCTGCGGATAACTATTCAAAAGCCGATTATTCCAAGCGGCTAATCATTGGCCCGGCAGAAGGATGTTTCGTTTTTCCGGATCCGAACTTTCTTTATAAAAGGTAAGTATGTGGCCAAGCATTCCCACCAACGAGCAATCGGCCGTTTTTTCTATTTCCGCCACCAATGCTTTTTTCTGCTCTTTTTCTTTAAAATCAATACATTTGACTTTTATCAGCTCATGATGGGCAATTGCTTCGAGCAGTGCCTTAATGAGATTTTCCGTTAATCGGTTTTGCCCGATGAAAACAACCGGTTTTCGGTTGTGGGCAAGACCGCGCAGATATTTTTTTTGAGCGCCCGTCAGTTGCTTCACATGATTTCCTTAAATTGGGGGTCGATTCGAGCTTTTGTCCTTGTGGCTTTTCCATACGGTATACAACCGGATATTTCAACCGTCTTTTATTCGTGGCAGTGCGCTACGCACGGGCCGGTGATGCGTTAACAGTTGAACCGCGTGAGGGGGTGTGATAGCTTGAAATCAGTTCATTCAACTGCCTAATCCGGCAAAGCCGGATGCTGGAAGGCTGGGATGCTGGGAGGCATAAAAGCCATCTTTCGCCTTCAGCGAATATACACGCAAAAGCGTGCATGTTTCTAGTAAAGGGTCTATGCCGCTCCGTTTGACGTGACGCCCTCATGGCGTTGTGTCAACATTGAGGAAGGCGCCCAATTTTTTTTATTCAATTTCTAATCGCTTCATCCTGAAATCCCTGATTTATGGGTGGGCGATGGATACGATCTTGAATGGTTGGAATCTGGTTGTCGGTGTTGCATGAACGCGTAGCCGCGAACAATGTGACATTCCTGAGGTGTCCAATAACGGGCGCTATAACAAGAAGGGGGGCGAATCATGAGAGTTCAAATCAATCGTATTTTATGTGCTACCGATTTTTCCGACTTTTCAAATCGAACCATATCCTTCGGCATGGCACTTGCCAGGGAATTTCGCGCCACTTTGTTTATTTGCCATGTTGTGGAGCTTCCGTTTGCGGGGATGTATGGCGAAGTACAACTTGATCCCATTGCGCAGCAGGAGCGAATGATCGCCTATGCGCATGAAAATTTGTCCCGGCTGGTGAATGACCAGGATGTTGAATGGGAGCCCCTGGTGGCCATCGGGCACCCGGCGGACGAAATTGCTCGTCTGGTGACGCAAGTCAACGCGGATCTTGCCATTTCGGCAACGCACGGCCGATCGGGACTCAAGCGGCTGATCATCGGTTCGGTCACTGAACGGTTGATGCGAACGCTTCCTTGTCCGTTGCTGATTGTTCGGGATCAGGCGATTTCGCTATCCCAGCAGGTGGGTGCGGGTTTCCATCCCAAAAAAATTCTGGTCGGGTGTGATTTTTCGCGCGATTCGGATCTGGCCTTTCAATATGGAATCAGTCTGGCCCAGGAATTTGAAGCCGAGCTGCATTTGGTGCATGTGATTGAGCCGCCGATATACCCGGACCTTCAAAACGCCGGGGACGCCCAAGGCGCTGAACACAGCCGTATCGCGCCGCTGTTGGAACGAAAAATGATGGGCATGGTACCCGAAGACGCTCGCCACTGGTGTTTTCCGGTGACGGTGTTAATGGAGGGCAAGCCGGCCGAAGAGATCAGCCGCTACGCGGAAGAGAAGGGGATGGATCTCATTGTGTTAGGGGTGCGCGGACAGGATTTGGTTGAAAGCCTGTTTGTCGGCTCCACAACGGATCGGGTGGCCAGGCAGGCGCCTTGTCCGGTGTTGTCCGTCAATCCGTTGATTTAAAATGGGCTGCGTTGAAAAATGGGCCTAATGTGGTGAATGGGGAAAGGGCGCACATTCGCCGCGCGGTTTTCCCTTGACAGTTATCCATCATCATAATAACCCTCGGAAATGAAAAATTTATTATCGAATGCCTAAGGAATGATCCATGACGGAACCCAAGACGATTGAGCAATATATACAAGAGCAGCGCCAAGCCCTGGCTATGAATCCTGAATGCGGAAACACGCATTATAATTTAGGTGTTGCTTTGTTGAGTCAGAAGAAGATCACCGAGGCGGAAAACGCTTTTGGGGATGCCATCGAAAACAGTCCGGGCCTGGCGGAGGCGTATGTGCAATTGGGTGGTATTTGTTTTGCCCGCGGAGATTTGGACGGTTGCCTCGATTATAATACGCGAGCGGTCAAGGCACGTCCGGGATTTTCCGAAGGATATGGCAATATCGGTTTTGTCCATTTTCAAAAAGGCAATATTGATGATGCTATCAAGGCGCTTGAAAAGGCTATAGCGTTCAATTTTCGGTTTATACAGGCGCTTACAACCCTTGCCAACGCCTATTTGATGAAAGGCCGTATTGAGGACAGTATTGATGCCAACCTCAAGGCACTGAAAGTGGAGCCGAATTTTGCCGTAGCCCATAACAATCTGGCCATTGCATATCTTGAAAAGGGTAATGTGGCGGACGCCATCAAACATTTCGACAAAGCCGTTGAACTCGGTTACGAGGTCGCGCCTCAGATTCAAGATGAAATAGCGGCCCTTCGAAACAAGACGAATAAGTAGCCGCCGGTTTTTCATCTTTTCCCCAAATGAGTTCCAAGGCCCGCATGCCGCGTATTTATTATTTCTTGCCGGGGAGAACGGATCCGGTATCGGAAACCTCAGCGGGTTGGCGTTCGGCCTTACCGCTGCAGCGGCATGCCGCGCGAGCCCCTTTTCCTGAAAACCCCGAGTTCGGCTGGACGCATGGCGTTTATTTTCAGACGGCCCGGGATTTTTTGGAACGGAACCGGTATGCCCTGCTGGTACGGGCGGTTTCTTCCCGGCTGAAGCGGCCGGTGAATGTAGCGGAAATTTCTTTAATTCAAATCACGATTATGAAACACGGGGCCTTTTACCATCCGGCCCTGGTGCAAGTGGCAGGCTTTTCCGAGCCCCTTTTTTTTGTGCTGAACGCGGCCGTTTCAAAGAACGGCAAGCAAATTCTTCATCAAGAATTTGAAGCGCTTGCACGGTTGGGCCAAATCAAAGGACACGCCGCCTACCTGCCGCGCGTATATGGGCAGGCATCGGTGCCGACCCCAAGCGGCGACACCGCTGAGATGTTTTTAGGGGATTGGTTTGCCGGCTTTCACGAGTTTCACCTTTCCAAAGACAATGACGCAAGCGCTTTTAATCTCCGTGTCTGGGATGATGTCAAGGGGCATCATTTTTTGTCCGATAAGCAGAGTCTCGCTGTATATCAGCAGGCAGCCGGTATTTTGACTTCTTATTATAATCCGGTAACCTTTGAGCAGATTTTTCCCTGGCATCACGCGGCCGGAGATTTTATTGTCCGGGAAGATGGTTTCGGTATGGACGTTCGGTTGATTACGGTGCGCCAATATGCGCCCCTATTTGATGAGGGGCGGAAAACGCGGAAAGAATCCGCACCGCTCGAGCAAGTGCTGTTCGGATTGCTCATTTTCCTTTTGAACCTTTCCCTTCGTATGCGCATCGATCGAATAGACGGCACCGGCGAGTTGGTTTGGGCAAAAGAGTCGGCCCTGGCGCCAGTATGGAAAGGGTTTTTGGAAGGGCTGCGCATGAATAGGTTCGGCATGCCCGCTTCAAATGACCTTATCTCCAAATTTAAGGCATATCTTTTCCAGATTTGCGTTTCGGATGCTTTTGAGTTGGCCCGAGCCGCAGCGGGCGGGTTTCACCCCGAAGCCGCTGAAAGGGAGCTGATCGCGCTTCATCTGATCGATCATGTGGCGGCCTTGTGGGCGATTATCACACAAGGTGGCGGTGGCCAGTAACGGGTTATCGTTTCTCCAATACTATATATCCCGAATGATATGGTCAAAGCACACAATATGCATGGTCTCTGATGCAAGAAAGCATCCACCCCGGTGCAGATTTGAGAAGTTTGCTTTTTTATTGACAAAAAAAGGTATTGATTCTATATGCATCCCTTTACGATATGAAAAACAGTAGAATAGAGACCCTTAATTTATATACGCGGAAATATATCTTTCGAATTGAGAGGAGGTGAGTTAGACTGCTCCCCTCAGGGGATAATAGGGTTTTAACGACAAGAGGTTAGTTACTTATAAACAAAATTGGAGGTAGCATATGGCAAAGCATGAAACCCCTTTGTTGGACCAGCTTGAAACTGGGCCGTGGCCGAGTTTCGTGTCCGATCTCAAACAGCAGGCCGAAGCAAGGGCAAAAAACGCGAATAACGTAGAATTCCAGATTCCGCAGGATTGTGTCGATGATTTGCTGGGCGTGCTGGAGCTTTCTTTTAAACATGGCCGGACCCATTGGAAACATGGTGGTATCGTAGGTGTTTTCGGTTATGGCGGCGGCGTTATCGGCCGATATTGTGATCAGCCGACCATGTTTCCGGGTGTGGCCCATTTTCATACCATGCGCGTTGCCCAGCCGGCTGGGAAATATTATACAACAGAATATTTGCGAACGCTGTGCGACCTGTGGGATTTTCGCGGCAGCGGCGTCACCAATATGCATGGCTCTACCGGTGATATTATTCTGATTGGAACCACCACCCCGCAGCTGGAAGAAGTCTTTTTTGAATTGACTCACAACATGAACCAGGATTTGGGCGGCTCCGGCTCCAACCTGCGAACTCCGGCGGACTGTATTGGTCAGTCGCGATGTGAATATGCCTGTTACGACACCCAGGCCCTCTGCCATACCCTGACCAACGACTATCAGGATGAGCTTCACCGGCCGGCATTCCCGTACAAATTTAAATTTAAATTTGACGGATGCCCCAACTGCTGCGTCGCATCGATCGCGCGCGCGGACATCTCCTTTATCGGTACCTGGAAAGACAATATCCGCATTGATCAGGAAGCGGTTCAGGCCTATATTGGCGGCGAGCTGCCCCCCAATGCCGGCGCCCACTCCGGTCGCGACTGGGGTAAATTTGATATTCAAAAAGAAGTGATCGATCTTTGCCCCACCAAATGCATGTGGATGGACGGCAAAACGCTTAAGATCGACGACAAGGAATGCACCCGCTGTATGCACTGCATCAACGTAATGCCCCGCGCATTGCGGATCGGTGAAGATAGAGGCCTTTCCATGCTGGTCGGCGCCAAGGCCCCGATCCTTGATGGCGCCCAAATGGGCTCTTTGCTGGTTCCGTTTTTAAAGGTCGAAGAGCCTTATGACGAAATCAAGGAAGTCATTGAAAGCATCTGGGACTGGTGGATGGAAGAAGGCAAAAACCGTGAGCGTCTCGGCGAGCTGATGAAACGTCAGGGTTTTCAGAAACTGTTGGAAGCCACGAACCTTCCGGCAATTCCGCAGCATGTTCAGGAACCGCGCCACAACCCGTACATCTTCTGGAAAGAGGAAGAAGTGCCGGGCGGTTTCGAGCGAGACATCACTGAATTCAGAAAACACCATCTAAGGTAGGAAGGGGGCAACTATGGCTTTTATTTCTTCGGGATATGATCCGAACGAACCGATGAAAAACAGGATATCCGACATCGGCCCGCGAAAATATGATGAATTTTATCCTCCCGTTATTGCAAAGAATAAAGGGAAATGGCTGTATCATGAGATTCTGCAACCCGGCGTGCTGGTTCACGTTGCTGAAAGCGGCGATCAGGTGTTTACCGTCCGCGTCGGCGGCGCCCGGTTGATGGGTACCGAGCATATTCGGGAAATTTGTGCGATTGCCGAAAAACATTGCGGCGGATACGTCCGGTTTACCACCCGGAACAACATTGAATTTATGGTCGACAGCAAGGAGAAAGTCGCGCCGTTGATTCAGGATCTGGAAAGCAGAAAATTTGACGGCGGCAGCTTCAAGTTCCCCGTGGGCGGCACTGGCGCCGGTATCACCAACATCGTTCATACGCAGGGATGGATTCACTGCCACACCCCGGCGACAGACGCCTCCGGTACGGTCAAGGCGACCATGGACGTGCTGTTCGATGATTTCAAACAGCACCGGATGCCGGCACACCTGCGGGTTTCCATGGCCTGCTGTCTGAATATGTGCGGCGCGGTGCATTGCTCCGATATCGCCATTCTGGGATATCACCGCAAACCGCCGATGATCGACCATGAATACCTGGACAAAATGTGCGAAGTGCCCTTGGCCATCGCCGCTTGTCCGACTGCTGCGATTCGTCCGAGCAAAGTTGAAGTCGGCGGCGCCACGGTAAATTCCGTCGCTATCAAAAGCGAACGCTGTATGTTCTGCGGTAACTGTTACACGATGTGTCCCTCGTTGCCGCTTGCCGATACGGAAGGTGACGGCATTGTTCTTATGGTTGGCGGCAAGGTGTCCAACCGCATCAGCAACCCGGCCTTCTCTAAAGTCGTTGTGGCCTTTATTCCCAATGAAGTGCCGCGATGGCCCACGATGACGGATACCATCAAAAAGATTGTTGAAGCCTATGCAGCCGGCGCCAACAAATACGAGCGTTTGGGCGAATGGGCAGGCCGAATTGGATGGGAAAGATTCTTTGATAAATGCGAGCTGGAATTCACGCATCATCTTATAGATGATTTCCGTGATCCCGCCTATTACACTTGGCGACACACCTCGAATTTCAAATTCTAATTTCGGACAATTAACTGACGGGCTGGACGAACCTCCCGGTCGTTCAGCCCGGATGCCAAGAAAAGGAAATCAAGATGGATATTGCCGAAGCCAAAGAAAAAATTGTCGATGCGCTGTCCAAGAAAAAAGGAAAGAGCAAGTTCTATTTTAATGATCTGTCCGAAATTCTTGAACTAAAGCCACGGGAAGCCAAAAAACTGATCAACACCCTGGTGACCGATGGCGTTTTGGAGTACTGGTCTAGCGGCAGCACGTCGATGTATGGCCTTAAAGGGGCCGGAAAACAGGCCCATGGAGAGGGTGAAGACTAAGCCGGACGCTTCTCTTACGCGTTTTTTGACTGCCGGTACACCTTATTTGTAAAGTGGTTTTCATGTCCAAGGAAAACATGGGTATTCCAAGGCTGCTGGTTGCCGCTCTTCGGGGTGGGTCCGGGAAGACCATACTTTCCATTGGAATTATTGCTGCCCTGAGAGATCGGGGGCTTTCCCTATCGCCTTTCAAAAAAGGTCCGGATTATATTGATGCGGGCTGGCTTGCTCTCGCGGCGGGCCGGCCTTGCTATAATTTGGATCCGTTTCTTGTTAACAAACCCAATCTTATAAAATCATTTCAGGATCATACAGCTTTAGCCGATCTGGCTGTGATTGAGGGAAACCGCGGCCTCTATGACGGCACCGATCTTGCCGGTGTTACCAGCACGGCCGAATTGGCGAAATTGCTCACAGCCCCGGTGATCTTATGCCTGGATTGCACCAAATCAACGCGCACCCTGGCGGCGGTGGTTCAAGGGTGTATTGGCTTTGACCCGAATGTCGCTATTAAGGGCGTGGTGTTAAATCGTGTGTCAGGCGCTCGCCACGAGGGTAGTATTCGCCGAAGCATCGAAGCCTTTTGCAAAATACCCGTGCTGGGCGCTATCCCAAAACTTAACCGCGAAGATTTTCCCGAACGGCACATGGGCCTGGTGCCGACCGATGAGCATGCCTGGGCAAAAGAATCCATCCAAGCGGCTGCGGACATGGCCCGGCGGTATCTTGATTTAGATGCCATTCTGGCGTTGGCTCAAGAATTCGGCCAGGCAGGGCCCATCGTATCGCCTGCCAGCAATCCGCTCGTGAAAGCCGCTGTGAGTGGTGTGTCAATTCCTCGAATCGGAATCATTCGGGATACTGCCTTTCAGTTTTATTACCCTGAAAATATAGAAGCACTGGAATTGGCGGGTGCAGAGACGGTTTTTATGTCGCCGCTAACCCAAAGGGAAATGCCGGACGTTGATGCCCTCTATATCGGTGGCGGCTTTCCGGAGACGCATGCCGACCGGCTCGCGGAGAACCTTCGATTTCGTCATCGTATCAAACAGCTATCCTGTGAGGGGCTCCCCATTTATGCTGAATGTGGCGGCCTGATGTATTTGGGAGAGGCCCTCGTGCTTGAGGGGAAAACCTATCCCATGTGCGGTGTGCTCCCCATCGTGTTCGGTTTCAGTAAAAAGCCGCAAGGCCATGGCTATACCGTAGCCGCAGTTTCCCGGAAAAACCCGTTTTTCACGGTCGGCACCGAGTTGAAAGGCCATGAGTTTCATTATTCAACCGTGCTTGAGTGGCGGGGAAATGACAATGATTTTGTGTTTACCATGAAACGCGGCACCGGGATTATTGATGGAAAAGATGGGGCCAGTGTTAATAATGTGCTGGCCACGTATACTCATTTGCATGCGCTGGGAACTCCAGAGTGGGCCGGTGCCCTGGTACAAAAAGCGATAGCATATAAAAATCGAATGATTTCTTAAAGGTATGTTATGAAGAGGCGAATAGGCATCCGTGTGTGAGAGAGATTTGATCACACAAAAAAAAGGGGCAACTGCAGTTGCCCCTTTTTGCATGATCCGTCTGATTCTATCCTTTATCTTTTTTCGGATGGCACTTATTGCAGGAAACCGGCGCAGCCGTGCTCGTGTTGGCTTTATTAAAGGCCTTATGGCAGCCCTTGCAATTGGCATGTATGGCTTCGGCATGGTAGGCTAAGGTTTCTTTTTTGGAAAGCTTGGGAGCATCTTTTCCTTTGGGCTTTTCCCCTTCTTTGTTGTGGCATTCAAAGCAGCTTTGAACCTCATCGCCCGCCTTCAGCGCCAGCGGTTTGCCGTCTTTGTCATGGTGGCATTCGCCGCAGCCGTTTTTATAAAGCTCCGGGTTTTTCGTTGCGTATTCTTCCGCATGTTTTTTATGGGAGAACATGACGATTCCTTTTTTATGTGCGGAATACGCTTTGTTTTCCATTTTGATGACGTCTTCAGCGGCTGTACCGGCATATATGCCGGAAGCAAAGAAAAAGCAGCTTGTGGCAACGATCAACATCAATAACAATCTGTTTTTCATTGTAAAAATACCCCCTTTTGATAATTTTTTGGTTTGTTTTTTTATCTTCTTTTTACAAAAAAAACTATCTATCATTTCTCCTCATGGGTGTCAACGGCAATCATGGCTTTCTTTTTAGGATGATGCATTGGCGTTATCTTCCTCTTCTTCTTCGGCTTTTGGATCCTCATCGGCAGGAGTGGGTTTGTTTTGAAAGATCTTGGCGCCGATAATACTGATTTCATACAGGCCCATCAGAGGGACCGCCATCAGAATCTGCGAAACCACATCCGGCGGGGTGAGAATGGCGGCACCGATGAAAAAAAACAATATGGCGTACTTACGGTTTTTTTTAAGGAAGTCGACGTTTACAACGCCAAGGCGCGACATGAAAGTGATTACCAGCGGCATTTCAAACACGAGGCCAAAAGCCAATAGCATTTTGGAGGAAAAGGACAGGTATTCCCGCATGGAGGGCATTGGCCGAATGGTTTCTGTTGCAAAACTCATAAAAAATTGAAACCCGAAAGGAAAGACGATGAAATAACCGAACAAGGCGCCGCCGAGAAAAAAAAAGGAGGAGAGAAAGACAACGGGAATCAGAAGTTTTCGCTCTTTTTCGTAAAGGCCAGGCGCTACAAACATCCAAAATTGATAGAGGATAACGGGGGTTGCCAAGCCGATACCGGTGAGAAAGGCGACTTTCAGATAGGTGAAAAACGCTTCGGGAAGCCCGGTAAAAATGATTTTATCGCCGGTTTTCATCACGGCAACCAGCGGGCGGGTAAGAATTTCGAAAAGCTTGTCCTTAAAACCGTAAGAAACAACAAAGCCGACCCCGACAGCGATAAAACAGGTGATCAGTCGTTTTCTGAGTTCTTCAAGATGATCAGTGAATGGAATTTTTTCGTCTTCAAGCATTTTGTCCGGTATCCCTGGGCGCCTGTGAAGGGGGAGTGACGTTCGGGTTGTCAGGCTTTTTCCCCGCTTCTGGCGTCGGGTCGGGGCCGTTAACGCTTTTGTTCAAGGGCGCGTTGACCTCTTTGTTAAGGTCTTTAAAGGTGGTTTTGACATTCTCTAAATCGTCCCCCGGGACGATAGAGTCCTTTAAGTCACTGGTGGCCTTACGAAATTCGCCGATGGCACGGCCGAGTGATTTGGCGAGATCCGGAAGTTTTTTGGGGCCGATGATAATCAGCGCTACGGCCATTATCAAAAGCATTTCAGGCATGCCGATGCCGAACATGACGCATCTCCATTGATTGCTATTTAAAGGTGAAACGCAAACCCGCTTTTTTGAAGAGTAATACGTTCTTTAGGGTCAAGAGTCAATAGCAGGGCCAGGTCGGCACAATTAGAACCGCTATCTAAAGCATACGTCCAAACCCGTGGATCTTCGTATTGGAGGGATAATGGTTTTATCCTTAAAGCCTTCCGGCTTCAACGCTTCAAGCTTTTAGCATCCGGTGAAGCCGAATTAAGGCGCATCTGATTTTAATACCAAAAAATAGAGTCGACCGGAATGCTGCATGTGACCGGCGGCAAGCTCCGCATAAGCGCCGTTGCCCCAGAACAAATCCGCTCGGCCAGGGCCGCGAATGGCGCCGCCGGTATCCTGATTCAGAACAAAGCGAGCGCAATCGGTCCATGCGGTTATGGCGCCGGCCCCATCGGTCAGAGGTCTTTTCGTTTGAATAAAGGATAAGGTGGGCATGGGGAAAATCCGCCGGTCAACGGCCAGCGAGCGGCCGGGGGTCAGTTTGACGTCAAGGCATCCAATGGGGCCATCGATCTCTGTTTTAAAAAAAACATAGCTCGGGTTATAGGAAAAAATATCAGATAATTCTTCAGGATGTGCTTTCAGATACGATCGAATCGTCTGCATGGAGATATCGGATTTCGGGATTTTATTTTGTTCAATCAAGAGCTTGCCAATGCTTCGATAGGGCTTTCCGTTGGAAATATGGTAGTGGACATTTAACACTTCGCCGGTGTTGAGATAAATTTTACCGGAGCCTTGAATTTGAAGAAAAAACAGGTCCACCGGATCATCTACCCAGGCAAGCGGGATGGCTATTCCCTCAAGTGATCCGCCTTCGATGGCGGTTCTGTCATCATAAGGGACGATTTTATCGCCGGCAATGCGGCCGATTAGCGTTTTTCCTTTATATTCAGGAGAGAAAAGGGATAAATCGATGGGGATCAGATTTTCCGGACGTGCATAGACGGGGTATTGATATCTCTCGGTTTGCAGACGGCTGCCGCGCAGGTTCGGTTCATAATACCCGGTAAAGAGCACCTCACCGGAGGTATCAGACCCTGCGGCCTCATAAACCCAATAGTTCGCTCGAATGTAGGTGTTCAGATCCGCATGCGGCGGGTTGGATGCAATAAACGCCTTAAAATGAGACAATGCCCGGATCAGCTGATTGCTGGTGAATTGGTCCGGACCAAAGGTGAAGCGTCGATCTTCAGGAATTTTTTTCAGATAGGAAAGGCTCTGATCGATGGCATGACCGATGCCGTCAAAGGCCATATCATCCATAAAATCTGGATAGCGTTCGGAAGGCAGTCTTGTCATCACCGAAGGGGTCAGCGTCGGCGCCTCCGGACGTTGCGGCGGGCAACCCTGAAATAAAAGAATAATCGCCGAAAAAAAGAAGGCGTAGGCAAAGGCCATGCGTTTTTTTGAAAGAGGCATCATTCTGCTTTTCTGAATATACCGCTTTTCCCACCTGTTTTTTCAATTAATTCGATTCGAGAGATGGTCATTGCGCGATCGTAAGACTTGCACATATCGTAGAGGGTCAGAGCGGCCACGCTGACCGCTGTCAGGGCTTCCATTTCAACACCGGTCGGGCCGGTAAGTTTGGCGCTTGCTTCGATAACGATGGCGCAAGAATCCAGGTCCGGAAAAAAATCCACCGCCACATGAGAAAGAAATAAGGGATGGCACATGGGAATCAGATCCGCTGTTTTTTTGGCGGCCATCACACCGGCAATGCGGGCGGTTTCCAGCACGTTGCCTTTTTTCACCTGGTGGTTTTTTATCTTGTCAAAGGTATTGCGTTGCATGGTGACGATTCCGCGCGCCCGCGCCGTGCGCAGCGTATCGGCCTTTGCGGTCACATCCACCATGCGAACACGTCCTTCATCGTCAATATGAGAAAATTCATCCATAACGATTCCGTTTGTCCGTTAGATCCCTTTGAGCAGATCGGCTAAAATCCTATACAAAATATTCGGTTTTGGCGGTCACCGTCGATTTGATGGTATTCAGGGTCGTTTCGAGCGTGGAGAGCACATTTTCCCGAATGTCTCCTGCAACAGCCAGAAACATGACATCCTCGCCCACGGTCAGATCCTTATCCTCATTGATCCAGACCCGAATGTCCATAATGCCGGGCTTTTTCCGGTTTTCCGTCAAAACGGCCGCAAGTTTGTCATGATCGACCCGAATGCGCAGGCCTTTCACGGGCCGCCCGTCTCTTGATGTGCCGCGGACAACACCGTTGTGATACAACACCATGCCGACGTCGGCGTATCTCGGATTGCGTTTTATGCTTTCCATGAGTTCAGTAATATTCATAATGACTCCTTCTTTATTTGCGGAAGCATTTTCAGTGCGTTGGCCAGATCCTCGGGCGTGTTCACGTTGAAAAAGGAAACAAGGGATGCATCCGCTGCCCGAAGCTGATCTTCGCCGATGGGTTTAATTCGCACCTTGTTAAAAAAATTTTGAATTTTCAAAGATTTTTTTAATATTCGGTGTTGGGTGGCTGCAGACGCGCCATGGTCTTGCAAATGGGCCAGCAACATGCGCTCTATCGGCACCATGCATTTTTTGGCATAAGCCGCGCACAACGGCTCAAGCCCCTTTTCTGTCGCCGGTATAAAAATATCCGCTTTCGTATCGATGTTGTCAATAATCACTTTGACCAGCTTCTCCTGTAAAAAAGGGGTATCGCAGGCTGAAACGAAAATATGAGGCGCTGAGGCGTAAAAAAGCGCACTGTAGATGCCGGTCAGCGGACTTTGAATGGGAAATATGTCCGTGACGATGGTTACATCCCACTGTGAAAAGAGCAAGGGGGTATTGGTGACGATGATAATTTCCTCGAATAGATCCCGGAACAAGCGAAGCGTGTTTTCGATGATGTTGTTTTTCCCGACGGTCGCCAGTGCTTTGTTCTCGCCGTTAAACCGCAGGTTTAATCCGCCGGCGAGAATAACCCCCGCGCATGAGGGCTTGTAGAATTCGTTTGATGTCATAATGTCCGCTTTTTTCCCGCGTCTGCGCCGTTGCCGGCTGATGCTCGAGATGGTTGCAAGGGCCGGCAGATTTTGATAGGAAATTAAAAGTCCATCCGTACCTGTTCGAATCAATAGGCAAAAACGTATCTCAAAATCAAGGCAATTCACACAGAAGCTCTCATGGGAACCAAACAGCATAAACATACGGCGCCCGATCGCGTGTCGGTCGGCATCATCACGGTATCCACTTCCCGGACTCCGGCCGAGGATAAAAGCGGGCAGTGGCTGCGCAAGCAGGCCGGCAAAGAAGGGCACACGGTGGTGCATGCCACGGTGATTCCGGATGATATGGCGCTGATTCGCGACACGCTGCTGGCGCTAATTCGGGATTTTTCACCGGATATCATTCTGGTGACGGGCGGCACGGGCATCAGCGCAAAGGATGTCACCATTGAGGCGGTAACACCTTTATTTACCAAGGAATTAACCGCGTTCGGGGTGCTCTTCGCACAGCTTAGTTATGAGGAGATCGACTCGGCGGCGATTTTGTCCAGAGCCACGGCCGGTGTGATTTATCATAGCGTTGTTTTCTGCCTGCCGGGCAGCCTCAAAGCATGCAAACTCGCATGCAACGCACTCATCTTTCCTGAGGCGGGGCATTTGGTGCGCCATATTCGGGAATAGGATATTATTCACCACCCATGATAAAAAAATCAATGAATGGCGAGGGGTTAAAGGCGCGGCTGCAGGCTGCGGCCAAAGATCGATTGTATCACTTCACCCTGGCGGATGAGACGATTCGGGGGGTGATGATTCACGGCACCCGAATGATTCATGAGATGCGCGCCAACCATGAATTGGGAATTTTGGAAACCCTGGTGTTGGGTCATGCTTACCTGGGCGCGGGGTTAATGGCAAGCTCACTTAAGGGGAATGACCGCCTGGCGTTGCAGATTGAATGCGCCGGCCCGGTAAAAGGGCTTACGGTGGAGGCCAATGCGTTCGGAGAGGTGCGAGGATACCTGAAAAATAAATCCATTCCGGTCAGTTCCCCGCTGGAAGATTTTAATTTGGCCCCTTTTTTCGGTCCCGGCTTTTTGACCGTAACCCGGTATTTGGAAGACGCCAAGCAACCTTTTTCCGGCAAGGTGATCCTTCAATATGGGAACATCGGACAGGATCTGGCGCATTATTATTTGACTTCGGAGCAAATTCCCACTGCCGTGCACCTGAGCATTTATTTTGATCACGATGGCCGTGTTCAGGGAGCCGGCGGACTTTTGGTTCAAGCCATGCCGGGGGCCGATGCCGGGCAAGTGGCCGATATCGAGCATAAGATGGCGCTGTTGTTGTCTCTTGGCACCTCCTTTTCAAACGGTGTGGAACCGTCGACCATTATCAACGAGTTGTTTTCGGCGCATCAGCCGCGGGTGATTGCCACCCGCCGGATTGAATTCATGTGTCATTGCAATGAGTCCCGGGTGCGACGGGTGTTAGCAATGCTTCCAAAGGCGGATTTGGCGGATCTTCTCGATCATGGTCCGTTTCCGGTTGAAATGAAATGCCATTATTGCAACACGGCCTATCTTTTTGACAGGGCGGTGATCGCCGGGATTTATGACACCGTTTTAAATACTTAACCACATTACCACGGCTTTGGGGAAGATCATTCTACCCGTAGGAGGTGAAGCATGGGCGCGCGAAAAGCCATGTTTGCCGGCAGTTGGTATCCGGCGGGAAAAAGTGCGTGTGAGCTGGAGATAGAAGCATTTCTTCAGGAAGGCAAGGGATGGCAGGTGCCGAACCGGTCCTATGTGGGCGGCATCGTCCCCCATGCGGGCTGGTATTATTCCGGGGCGATTGCCTGCAATGTGATCCATCACCTCGTGGAGGCGCAAGCGCCGGATGTGCTTTTGATATTCGGAATGCATTTACCGGCCGGAGCCCCGAATTATATCATGACGGCGGGCAGTTGGGAGACACCGTTCGGTGCGCTTTCCATTCACTCGGAAATTGCCGAAGCGCTTACGCGTGCTTACCCTTTCAAGATTGAAACCGCCAGAGAGTTTACGCCGGATAATACGATCGAGCTGCAACTTCCCTTTGTGAAATATTTTTTCAGGGATGTTGCCATCGTTCCCATGGGACTGCCGCCGGATGCGCTTTCTTTAGAGATCGGGGAAAAGGCAGTGGCGATTGCCATGGAGATGGGGTTGAAAGTCAAAGTAATCGGTTCCACGGATCTGACCCATTACGGCGCCAATTACGGATTTATGCCCAAAGGTTCGGGAAGCGCCGCCGTGGACTGGGTCAAAAATGAAAATGATCGCTCGGTCATCGATGCCATGCGGCAGCTCTCACCGACGCAGGTGCTGCGGGTGGCCTTTGATCACCATAATGCCTGCTGCGCGGGGGCTGCGGCGACGGCCATTGCAGCGGCCAATGTTCTGGGTGCAGGTCCCGCCGAACTGGTGGCCTATGCCACCAGCTATGATAAAAGCCCCGGCGATTCCCTCGTGGGCTATGTGGGCATGGTATTCTAATCCGGCAAAGCCGGATGCTGGAATGCTGGAATGCTGGAATGCATAAAAGCCATCTTTTACCTTCGGCGAATATACACGCAAAAGCGTGCATGTTTCTGGTAAAGGGCCTAACGTCGTTCGGCAGGTTTGATTTTTCTGGGCATTGATGCTACTGAAGGCGACTTTATCGAAAACGGAAAACAGTGGGTGCCCGCTATATAAACGATATGCTATCTGCTTGGATGGCTTTGGTTTCCTAAATATTAACATGTGAGCGTAAACAGATTGCCATGACACCTGAAAAACTAAGTGATTCCAACGAGCAGGCATCGCCGCCGAATTTTATCAAGACCATTATCGAAGAGGATCTTCGGCGCGGTAAGAATAACGGCCGGGTAGCGACCCGATTTCCACCGGAACCCAATGGATATCTGCATATCGGGCATGCCAAATCGATTTGTCTCAATTTCGGCTTGGCCGCGGCCTATGGCGGAACCTGCAATTTTCGGTTTGACGATACCAACCCCACCAAGGAGGAGGTGGAATATGTGTCCTCCATTCAGGACGATGTCCGGTGGCTCGGGTTTGATTGGCAGAATCGGCTTTATTACGCCTCGGATTATTTTGACCGCTTTTATGCGTATGCCGTGGAATTGATTAAACGCGGCAAGGCGTATGTGTGCAGCCTCAATGCCGACGAGATTCGCGAATATCGCGGGACGCTGACCGAACCGGGCAAGAACAGCCCCTATCGAAATCGATCGGAGGCGGAAAACCTGGATCTGTTCGAGCGCATGCGCGCGGGAGAGTTTGAAGCGGGCACCCATGTCCTCAGGGCTAAAATCGATATGGCCTCCGGCAACGTCAACATGCGTGATCCGGTGCTGTACCGCATCATCAAGGCCGATCATCATCGTACCGGCAATGCGTGGTGCATTTATCCCATGTATGATTATGCGCATTGCATCAGCGATGCCATTGAGAACATCACCCATTCCATTTGCACGCTCGAATTTGAAGACCACCGGCCCCTGTATGATTGGGTGCTGGACAACCTGCCGGTGGATTGCCATCCCCGGCAGATCGAGTTTGCCCGTCTGAATTTGAGTTATACGGTGCTCAGCAAGCGAAAGCTCATTCAACTGGTTGCCGCCGGCCTGGTCAACGGGTGGGATGATCCCAGAATGCCGACCATTTCAGGCCTGCGTCGCCGGGGCGTTACCCCGGCTGCGATTCGCGGTTTTTGCGAGAAAATCGGCGTGGCCAAGCGGGACTCGATGGTGGATGTCGCCCTGCTGGAACATACGATTCGAGAAGATCTGAACCGGACGGCCCCGCGCGTATTGGCGGTGTTAAACCCTCTGCGTGTGGTGATTGACAATTATCCGGAAGATTTGGTGGAGGCGCTCGAGGGTGCGTATCATCCGGAAGATGACTCTTTGGGCACCCGAAAACTTCCCTTTTCAAAGGTGCTCTATATTGAACGGGATGATTTTATGGAGAATCCGCCCAAAAAATTTTTCCGTCTCGCGCCGGGCAGCGAGGTGCGGCTTCGCTATGCCTATTATGTGACCTGCAAAAGCGTGGTAAAGGATCATGCCACCGGCGAAATCACCGAGATTCATTGCACCTATGACCCGGAAACAAAGGGGGGATGGTCCAAGGACGGTCGCAAAGTAAAAGGCACGCTGCACTGGGTGTCGGCCGACCATGCGGTTACGGCGGAAGTGCGGCTTTACGATCGGCTCTTTACGGTGGAAGATCCGGCGGCTGAAAAAAAGGGCAACGCTTTTACCGACGTTTTAAATCCCGAATCCATCAACATTCTGCCGTCGTGTTTTGTGGAGCCGAGCCTGGCCAACGCCGCGCCGGAGAGCCGGTACCAATTTGAACGGCTGGGGTATTTCTGCGTGGATGCAAAGGATTCAAGGCCCGAGCGTCTGGTTTTTAATCGAACCGTCACTTTGCGTGATTCCTGGGCGAAAATTACCCGGCAAAAAAAATGAGCAAAAACCTTCTTCCCAATCCGGCAAAGCCGGAAGCTGGGCGGCTGGGCTGCTTGACGGCAACAACCTTCTCCGGTTGTGCACGCTGTTTCGTGCATGTTTCTGATAAAAGGTTTTAATGTCAATGTCCTGTTAAATCGGCATCGACTTGCGTTAAGCCTTTTCTTGGCACAGGGCGGCGTTGACTTTTGTTAATGGATTTAGAATAGTGAAAACATGCCCCTCTAAACGCGGCGAACGGTAATCAGTAAAACCCTCAACCTTTGTCGGGTGAATTCATGACGACTTCCGCTCCCCCATGGACCATTCTGGCCATTGACGATGAAGAAGATGTCCGGGATGTGATTCAGCTGGCCTTGGAAGATGCGGGTTACAAGGTATTCACCGCTCCGGAAGGAAAGAGCGGCCTGCGGCTTTGCGAAGAAATTTTTCCCCAAATCGTCATTACGGACGTCCGCATGCCGGGAATGAACGGGCTCGAGGTGCTGGAAGCCATCAAAACGCGCTACCCGGATATTGAGGTGATCGTCGCCACGGCGTTCGGTGAAATGGAACTGGCCATTCGAGCGCTTCAGTTGGATGCCTCTGATTTTATTCATAAGCCCATTCATATAATGGCCCTTCATACAGCGCTCAACCGGGCGAAACATCGATACACCACGCGCAAGGAATTGGCTGATTATACGGCATGGCTGGAAAAGGAAACCGCCGAAACCAGCCAGGAGTTGATCCGGACCTTTCAATTTCAAAAAAACCTGATTGAAAGCTCCATGGACGGCATTTTGGGCTGTGACGCGGTGGATCGCATCGTCACCTTTAACCGAAGCTTGGCCGTGATGCTTGCCTATGCCAAAACCGAAGTGATCGGCAAAATGACGTTGGCGGATTTTTTCCCCATAGGCGGCGCGGATGCATTGTGGAAAGAACTTTCAGGAGAAAAATACGGGGGCCCAGGCAGGCTCTATCTTTATGAAACAGAAATTCGAGCCAAAAGTGGCCATCTGATTCCCGTTCAGGTGTCGGCTTCCCTGCTGCGCGAAGCAGGCCAAAGGGCTGGCGCAGTCTATTTTTTCAGGGATCTGCGGGAAATTCGGCGTTTGGAACAGGAAATGGCGGATCAGGTTCGGGTTCTTCATCAGGATAAGATGATGTCCCTAGGGCGGTTGGCGGCCAGTGTGGTTCACGAAATCAACAACCCCTTATCAGGTATTTTAAACTATCTGGGTCTCATGAGCCGGTTGTTGGGCCAAAAGGAACTTACCCCTTCCCTGGTCGATAAGTTCCGTGGCTATCTTGAGATCGTGGAAAAGGAAACCGGTCGGTGTGCTCAGATTATTTCAGGTCTTCTTAGCTTTTCAAGAAAGTCTTCGCCGGTTTTTGCGCCGGTGCCGGTTTCGGACTTGATGGACCGGTGCATTCTTTTAAGCCGACATAAACTGGAATTGGCGAATATAGTGCTAACCTATGATGTGGCGCCGGATATTCCGCCGGTGCTGGGTGATTTTAACCAGTTGCAGCAATGTATCATCAATCTCATATTCAATGCGGCGGACGTTATGCCTCGGGGTGGTACCCTGACCCTGGGGGCACGCTATGATGCGGCCGCACACCAGGTCACCTTTCTGGTGAAAGACACCGGCCCGGGCATTTCGCCTAAGGATCTTCCTCATATATTCGAGCCCTTTTACACCACGAAAAGCGAAGGCCACGGCGTGGGACTTGGCCTTTCCACGGTCTTCGGCATTGCGGAGCGGCACAAAGGGTCCATTTGCGCGGAAAGCCGGCCGGGAGAAGGCGCCACCTTTTTTCTGACGTTGCCCTGTGCGGCGCCTTTGCCGGCAAATGCGCCGGCGGGCTGATTGACAAAAGGCGGAATCATGGGCGATCAAAAGCGGCCGGTTCGGGACGACAACAGCATCCGTTGCAGCCAGTGGATTGACCTCTTGGATGAACTGAACATCGGGGCCTTCACCGTGAACACCCAACTGCGGGTTTCCCGCATCAACTATGCGGCCCTGGCCCTTATCGGCCAGAAGGAAAAAGAGGTGCTGGGCCGGGACTGCCGCGAGGTGTTCGTGGGCGTGCCGTGTATGGTAAAATGCCTGCTTCGAAAACCGGACGCCGCCACCAAAAGAAAAACCGTTCGCGAACCCGATGTTTGCGTCAGAGATGAGGCGGATCACGAACATCTGTTGACGCGCATGGCCACCCCTATCTACGATGAGCAGCAAAATATCGTTGGATGTCTAACCATTTTGCAGGATCACTCTCCCATCGCCGATCTGATTGATCGAATACACTATGAAGAGCGCAGCATGAAAATCATTTTGGACAGTCTCGATGTCGGTATTTTTACCGTGAATCTGGATGGGTACATTACCTTTTTCAACAAGGAGGCGGAAAAACTTTCGGGCTTTCTTCGGGAAGAAGTCTTGGGAACACATTACACAGCCCTATTTAAAGACGAAAAAGCCCGGCAACCGGCAGTGATGATGACCTCTGCTTTTCGGGAACGCGCTTTGGTCCGTCATCGCGTTTCATTGTCCACTCGGGACGGGGGCTGGCTTCCGGTTCGAACCCACACCATGGCCCTGAAAAACGAAAAGGGCAACATCATGGGAGGCTTGGCGACGCTTCATGACCTGACCCTTTCGCAACAGCTTAAGCAAGCCATCAGCGACCGATATACCTTTCACGATATGATCGGCAAGGATCCGGGCATGCTCAAGATTTTTGAAAAAGTGAGCGTGGTGGCTGAAACCGACGCCACGGTGCTGATCGAGGGAAATACCGGCACGGGCAAGGACCTTCTGGCCAAGGTGATTCATTCGGCCAGCCGCCGTTCGCGCGGTCCGTTTGTAAAGGTCAACTGCGCGGCCATTCCGGAAAATTTGCTGGAATCGGAACTCTTCGGTTATGTGCAGGGGGCGTTTACCGGTGCGGTCAAAGATAAACCGGGCCGCTTTAACGAAGCCGATACGGGTACCATTTATCTGGACGAAATCGGCGATTTGCCCCTGCCGCTTCAGGCCAAGCTGCTTCGGGTTTTAGAAGAGCGGGAATTTTACCCACTGGGCGCTCGCCACACGCAAAAGGTCAGCGTTCGCATTATCGCCGCTACCAACCGAGGGCTGAATCATTTGGTGGAACAACATCTTTTTCGCCGGGATCTTTATTACCGGCTCAATATTTTCCGTTTTCTGCTTCCGGACTTGAAAAACCGTCGCGCGGATATCCCTCTGCTAATTCCGTATATTCTGCGGCGCCTGGGTGCCGTCCATGACGAGCGACGGGTGAGCTTGTCCGAGCAAACCCTTCAGATTTTGCTGAACGCCGACTATCCGGGAAATGTTCGGGAATTGGAAAACGTTCTGGAGCACGCGATGGTCATTTGCCCGGAGAACTTGATTCAGCCGCGGCATTTACCGGAATATCTACAGGATCGCCGAACCTCCGAAAAAAGACCGGCATCAACCACAGCCATGCCTCAATCCCCGGAACGGGATAGGATTCATGACACTTTGCGACAGCATCGGGGGCATCGGGAAAAAACAGCGCAAGCCTTGGGAATATCCCGAATCACCCTGTGGCGGCGGATGAAACAGCATGGGCTTGATGCGTGAGGTTCCGCCGTGGAGCTATTTGTTTTTTGCAGCTTATCCGCGGTAGGCGATCTTAACGCCGAATTTCCTGGACCGCCATGGCAATCTCCCCGCTCAAAGCGGACAACGCCCGGCTTTGGGTGGCGACATAGCCGGCATAATCCGTGCCCTGAACCGATAGGTTCAACGCACTGCGCTTTCCGGCAAGTGTTTTCTTTTCCGAGAGATTGAAAATGGCCCAGGAGACATCCAAAAAAACGGACTCCCCCGGGTGACCGTCAAACTGGTGAATAGTCAATATGATCCGGTAATCGGGCTCGGGAAGATTGCGCCAGGGAAACGAATAGATTCGATAGTTGCCTAATAGACGGGCCAGGTTCGCCACGATCGTTTCCGTTATCTCTTTTTTCAAGGACCCCCCCCACCGGTGAAACTCGGCCACCTCAACACGGTTGGCGCCGGTTCGGGTTACGATCTGAGATCGGTCCAGAATCTCAGGGATTTCCACGGGTCCCACGCCGATGGAAAAATCCCCCTTATAATCCCGTTTCGCATCATTTGTTATCGCTGGTATCGCGGGCCGATCACTTAACACATAATACTGGACCGGCGGGGTTTTGCCGAGGCAGCCCACCCCCAAAAAAACAAGTGACAACACTACAAACCGGCCAATTACAACCGCCCATTTCTCAAATCGCATCATTCAACCCCTTTGCCCCGAATCAAGGATTCCGGATGCCGTTCCAGGAAATCCGCCAGACTACGAATGGACCGCGAGGCTTCCGCTAGTTCGGTCATGGCGCGCTCCGCCTCGATGATTAAAAAAGAATCATCACCAGATAGTTGTTTAACAGTATCCAAGGTGGACTGAAGCTTCTCCAACGTAGCCAAAACACCGGGAGCCACGTCCTTGTTCATTGAACCGACCAACAGCCGTGCTTCCTGCAAGGTTAAACTTAAGGCCGTTATCGCATCAGCCAACTCATTAGAATTCATCAATCGCCGGGCCCCCCGCATAGCTTCCTGCAGGTCGCCGCCGATTTGATCGATCGGCAGATTGTTTAATTTGGTTATAAATTGGCTCAGATTGGCGGTAATCTCCTCCATGGTGGATGGCGTGGAAGGGATCACCGGGTACTTGCCTACATGCCTCACTTTGACTGCCGGCTCATTCGGGTACAGGTTAAGATCCACAAAAAGTTGACCGGTCAACAGGTTTGAGGATTTCAGCTGCGCCCGCAGCCCTTTTTTTATCAGCGCTTCAACTGGCGCGCCATTTTTAGACTGACCACTCTTCTTGCCGATAACGGTGACCCGTTCCGGCTCCGTTTCAATCAGCACCGGAATTGTAAATGATTTAAGCTCCGGGTGATATTCAAGCTTAATGTCGATCACCTGCCCGATCTGAATGCCCCTGAATTCCACCGGCGCGCCCACCTGCAAGCCCCGAACCGGGCCGTCAAAATAAAGGAGCGATCGATCGCGAATCGTATATTGCTTTTCAAAAGCGATTTTTTTGTTTGAAAATAACCGGAAACTGTCTTTTTCCCCCGCAGCCCCCCCCGAGTCGATATCCGGCGGTGTGTCAAAGGCTACGCCGCCGATCAGCATGGAAACGAATGATTCCGTACCCACATGAAGACCTTTGGCGTCCAGCGACACATCCAGACCGCTGGCATTCCAAAACCGCGTGTTTTTTTGGACTTTTTCATGATACGGCGCTTCGATGAAAATTTGAACATCAAGCAAACGCCCTTTCTTTTCAAGGACATATCCTTCGACCATGCCGACCTTTATCCTCCGGTGGTACACCGGCGAGCCGACATCCAGAGAGCCCAGCTCCTCGGCTTTTAAAATAAAATGTCCCCCCGGTTGCGTCAGGGTCAACACCGGCGGTATTTCCAGTCCTTTGAACTGAAGCGCAGTTTCGCCTTTTCTTCCCGGCGCCATGCCGATATACGCGCCTGAAAAGAGCGTGCTCAGCCCCGAAACTTCGCCTGCCGTTACGCGGGCTTTTACCACCCAGAACCGGGTATCCGTAGTCAAATATTTTTTGACGTCTCTGACAAGCTCTGCCGTTACCATCACATGGTTCAACGCTTCATCCAGATTGATCTGTTTGACCAGGCCGACCTCCACGTCCTTGTATTTGATCTTGGTTTTTTCGGCTTCAAGACCTTCAGCGCTTTCAAAAACAATGGTAATGACGGGCCCTTTTTCGGTCACGGCCTTGAATATCAGCCACCCGCCAATTATTGCAGCCACCAGCGGCACCAGCCAAACAATCGAAAAGCCTCGTTTTATTCGAACGTCGGCTTCAACGGCACCACTTTCGAAGGCATCCTCTTGAATCTCTTCCATCATTTTATCTTCTCCAGATTATCCCAGATCAGCCTCGGATCAAAGCTCATTGCGGCAAACATGGTCAGAATCACAACCCCGCAAAAATATCCGGCTGCAGGCCCGGCTTCGATATTGGCAAGCATGCCCAAATGTACCAGCGCCACCAAAATCGTCACAACATAAATATCCACCATGGACCAGCGGCCGACAAGCTCCGTGATCCGGTACAGTCGGGTACGATCCACCGGCCGCCAGTTCGATCTTGTTTGAACGGATATGAGCAGAAAAACAAGCCCAACCAGTTTCAGAATCGGAACCACCACGCTGGCCACAAAAATAACCAGTGCAATCGGCCACATGCCCGTTTTGATAAAATACAGCACGCCACTGAGAATCGTATCGGCCTGAACCTGCCCGAAAGAGGTTACGATCGTAATGGGCATCATATTGGCCGGGAAATAAAAAATGAAGGCTGCCAGCAACAACGCCCAAACCCGCGCGATGCTGTTGAGTTTGCGCCGATGCAGTGTGGCGCCGCATCGCGGGCACACTACCGGCAACGCGTGCGACCGGGGAATCCGGCACAACAATTGGCAGCTATGGCAATTGGCAAATTGATCCAATTCATATCGTTTCCGGCCTTCTGCAATTGCGGACGGAAATTGAATTTTCTCCCAAACCTGATGCGGATCCAGGACCGCCATGGACGCAGCCAAGATAAAAATAAGGGCCATAAAGGCATAGGCGGCAATTCCTGGCAAAATCTCCGCCATTTTAGACAGCTTGACGATTGATACCAAAATGCCGAGCATGAACACCTCCATCATGCTCCAGGGTTGCAACTCTTGAAGATACCGGAAAAACGGCGTGAACTTCCAGGGCAGTTTATTAAATCTCAACGGAATCAAAACGTAGAGCAGCCCCATCAGTTGCACGGCAGGCACGATAATGGTGGTCAACAGGACAACCGACCCCAGAAACCACATGCCTTGAGAAAAAAGTGCCCTTACACCGGAAATAAGCGTGGTGTGTATGGTCTGAGCCTGAAGTTCAAGCCCGAGAAAAGGAAAGGCGTTTGCAAGGATAAACAGGATGACCCCTGTCACTGCCAGCGCCAGGGTTCGCTCCAGACTATTGTGCTTATGCCGGCGCAGCACAGCACCACATCGAGCGCATCTTGCAACGCCTTCGACGGGCAGTTCAACGATTTGGTTCATCAAATCGCAATCGTGACATCTAATAAGATAGGGGTGGTCCATAATTGTCGAAAATGGTAAAAGACGAAGAAACCTTATTTTACCGGGTTAGGGTTGTGTTGACGCGGAATGTATCATGAATTGGTCAAAAAGTCTAAAAACCGAGATCCCGATTTACCGAACCGTTAGTTTGTAGGATTTCATCATGTTGACGGGATAATACGATTTTTTGGCTTGGGTGAGGCCGGGCAATTCCATATCGCTTTCCTTGTTGATAAACGGATAGCCTTTAAACAGATGTCGCGCACATTCCCGGTCAAGGTATTGGTATAGTCCCTTGATGTGGGTGAAGGCTTTTTCATAATGAAGAACGCCCATGGTGTCGGTGAGTCGGGTGGCGATGCCCAACGCGGAGACCTCCCCGTCGATACGGATCAACAAGGAATCAAGCGCCAGCATGTGAATGTTTTCAATGGAACACTTGACGGCCTGTCTTTCGCAAACCAGATCTTCATTCGTTTCGATTCCGCATGGATAAGCATCGCACCAGTTGTCAATAAACTCGATACATGCCGCTGCGTTTGCCGGGCCAATCGGCTCTATTTGAACACGATTCTTGTCAAGGTAAGTCCGCTCAAACTGATTGATAAGATTTCGCTTTTTGGAGTAGCGATTGCCTTTAAGCCGGGCCAGATCTTCCGTTTTATAGATATAATTGGCATGGCCGGGCTGTTCGGTAATGTCAAAATATACCGCTGTTTCCTGCCAACCGTGTTTTTGAATATAATGCGCCGGTACGAACCAAAAGGCGTCCCGGTCCAGGGTGAGCGCGAGATCCTGCAGGTCCCGCGGACAAAACTCACGGACAGGCGAAAGGGGCAACAGAAGATGGCGGCAATCGGTATGAATGGCGAATTCGGCGCAGATCACCAGCGTGTCCCGGTTGATATACGCTAAGGGCTGAAAATCTTCGTCTATCCAAGGTAGAATGGCGGTGAGCGTGTATTCGCACAATTCATTGGCCTGGTGCTTAAAAAAAGGGGAAAGCAGGGGATAATCCGATAACGTCAGTAATTTTAAATTCATTATATCTTCAACCGCATGGGAATCGCATCGGGCATTTCGAAAAAGCCGATCCGTTGGTAAAAGGGATGTGAGTGTCGCTCCGCGATCAGCCCCACCCAGGTTAAACCGTCTTTTTTGAGGCGCTCGGCGATTTTTGTAACGATCCGGGAACCGATACCTAATTTTTTGAAATCCGGCCGGACCGTGACATCCTGAATATAGGCATCGCTCACCCCGTCGCTGATGGCCCGGCCCATACCGATGATGTCTCCCTTTGCTTCGGCGACCAGAAAGCAATGGCTTCCGGCAATAAGGCGTAATAATAATTTCGGCGCTTCAGGGTCGGGCCGCCACCAACCGGCCGCTTCATACAGCGACAGAATCTGTGCGGCCTGTGTTGGGGTTGGATGCGTCAGGAATAAGAAGGTTGTCATGAAAAATTATACGGATGAATCACTATAATAAAGGCAGGAAACCCGGTTTCGGCCGTTATTCTTGGACTGGTACATGGCTTTGTCGGACCGGTGAATAAAGGCGGTGATTTCCTCGTTTCTACAATATTCAGTGACACCGATGCTGACGGTAATCTTTTCTTTTTTATCGGGTTCCGGCGTGAAGACTTGGTTTGCAATAGTGGTTCGAATACGATGCGCCACGATTTCAGCCTCCTTGCCGCTGGTATCGGGCAAAATGACCGTAAACTCCTCGCCACCGTAGCGATATGCCGAATCCATCTTTCTAAGGCAGCTTTTTATCGCGCGCCCCAGAAAATGCAGGACCTTGTTGCCTTCCAGGTGGCCATAAGCGTCGTTATAGACCTTAAAATGGTCGATATCCATCAATAACAAGGCCAACGGGTGGCCGTACCGGTTCGAGCGGTCTACTTCCAATTCGATTTGGGTATAAAAATGCCGGGAGTTATATAGTTTCGTCAGTGCGTCCGTGATGGCGAGCTTCTGCAATCGCCGAAGCATGTGAATGCGCTCCTTGGTGAGCTGGCGCTCGTTTAACACGCGCTTGATGCGCAACAACAGCTCTTCATAACGCACCGGTTTAAAAACGAAGTCACTGGCGCCTTTGTTGATCGCCTCCTCGTAGGAATACTCCTCGCTGTATCCCGTCATGACCAAAACATCCGCGTCGTAATCTCTTTTAACCAGATCGGTCAGTTCGAGCCCGTTTAACCCGGGAAGCATGATATCGGTAATCAGGATATGCACCGGCTTTTTTTTCAGGAATTCGAGTGCCTCTTCCGCATTATTGGCCGTAAAGGCTTCATAACCTGCCATCTCGATAAACTGCTGCATGGAGTCACTGATGCCGAGATCATCATCTACTATGAGGATGCGGGCTTTCATTTTTAATTGTTCGATCCTTGGTAATCGGTTATGTTAGATCCGTCGGTTGATACCCTGATATCGTCATGAAGTGCCGGGTTGACATCTTTCAAATCGATCTGATAGAAGAGCCTTCTTCCCTAATTTTGTTAAATATACCCTATGGGAAGGCCTGTCAACTCACTTTTGGCGCGGCAACGCGTCGGCAGGCCTGTTTTTATTATATAAATTACCAACGGTGGTGCCCGGTGCAGTCGTTATGAAACACATCCGCAACTTCAGTATTATCGCCCATATCGATCACGGTAAATCAACCCTCTCGGATCGGCTGATTCAGGCGACCCATATGGTTTCCGACCGGGATTTTAAAAATCAGATACTCGACAGCATGGATATCGAGCGGGAACGGGGCATCACGATCAAAAGTCAGACGGTCTGCCTGCCATACGCCGCTGCGGACGGACAGACCTATACGTTGAACCTCATCGACACGCCTGGGCATGTGGATTTCTCTTATGAGGTTTCCAGGGCGTTGGCATCCTGCGAAGGCGCGCTGTTGCTGATTGACGCCAGTCAGGGCGTGGAGGCGCAGACCCTTGCCAATTTATTTCTGGCCATGGAACACAATCTTGAAATCATTCCGGTGATCAATAAAATCGATCTGCCGTCCGCTGATATCGAGCGGGTGAAACATCAGATTGAAGAGGATCTGGGACTTGATCCGGAAGCCGCCATTTGTGTTTCGGCCAAGGAAGGCACGGGGGTTCCCGATATACTCGAAGGCGTGGTTCGCAAGCTGCCGCCGCCCGTGGGCGATGTGACGGCGCCGCTTAAAGCGCTCATTTTCGATTCCCATTACGATTCGTTTCGGGGAACCATCGTTCATGTGCGTGTGATCGATGGCGAACTCAAAGCCGGTGACACCATTATGTTTATGTGGAATCGGGCCGTCCATCGGGTAGAGGAAGTGGGGCTTTTTCAAATTGTGCGGGTGCCTCAAAAAACCCTTTCGGCCGGGCAGGTGGGCTATCTGATCGCCGGCATCAAAACCGTCAGTGACACCCGGTGCGGGGATACGGTCACCTTGGCCAAAAGGCCTTGCGAAAAGCCGCTTTCCGGCTTTAAAGAGGCAAAACCGGTTGTGTTTTCATCCATTTACCCGGTTGCATCGGATGCGTATTCAGATCTTGCCGAGAGTTTGGAGAAACTGAAATTAAATGATTCCGCTCTGATTTATGAAAAAGACAGCTCTGCGGCCCTCGGGTTCGGCTTTCGGTGCGGATTCTTGGGACTTTTGCACCTGGAAGTCGTTCAGGAGCGGCTGGAGCGGGAGTTTGACCTCTCGCTTATCCTAACGGCGCCATCGGTACAGTATAAGCTGTTGATGAAGGACGGCACCACCCAAATTATCGACAACCCGGCGCTTTATCCGGATCCGATGCTGATTGAAAATACGCAGGAGCCTTTTATTCGCGCGGCCATTATTGTGCCGGACCGGTATATGGGCGCGGTCATGAAGCTTTGCCTTGACAAGCGCGGCATCAGCGTCAACTATCAGTATCTGACCAGCAACCGGCTGGAAATGATATTTGAAATACCGCTCGCGGAAGTTATCTATGATTTTTACGACAAGTTAAAATCGATTACGCAGGGCTACGGCTCTTTTGATTACGAAATCAAGGATTATCGAGATTCGGACCTCGTCAAGGCTGACATTTTACTAAACGGCGAACGAGTGGACGCGCTGTCCATGCTGGTTCACCGAGACCGGGCGGTACAGCGCGCCCGAAATGCTTGCGAACGATTAAAAGAAGAGATTCCCCGACAGATGTTTAAGATCGCCATTCAGGGCGCTATCGGCGGCAATATCATTTCGCGGGAAACCATCTCTCCGCTTCGAAAAGATGTTACGGCCAAATGTTATGGGGGTGATATCACCCGGAAACGAAAGCTTTTGGAAAAACAGAAAAAAGGGAAAAAGCGGATGAAAATGGTCGGCAAGGTGATGATTCCTCAATCCGCGTTTCTATCGGTACTCAAAACGGACACGGATTAACATGAATAATTAAGGAAAATTCCATGGGAAAAACGATTGCTCAAAAAATATTTGATACCCATCATGTCGATAATCCGGCGGGCGATATTCATGTCATTCGGCTCGATGCCGTATTATGCCATGAAATTACCACCCCGACCGCCATTGATGATCTCATTCGCCGGGGAAAGGACCGGGTGTTTGATTCAAATAAAATCAAGGCCGTCATTGATCACGTCACCCCGGCCAAGGATTCAAAGACCGCGCTACAGGGCAAAATGTTGCGGGATTGGGCGCGTCGGCAGGGAATCAGTGATTTTTTTGATATCGGCCAAAACGGCGTCTGCCATGCCCTGTTTCCGGAAAAAGGGTTTATTCGGCCCGGATTCACCGTGATTATGGGGGACTCCCACACGTGCACGCACGGGGCCTTTGGTGCGTTTGCTGCGGGCGTGGGCACCACCGATCTGGAAGTGGGAATTTTAAAAGGCGTGTGTGCGTTTCGCTATCCTGAAACCATCAAGGTAACCATCCGCGGCACCTTGAAAGCGGGTGTTTTTGCCAAAGATGTTATTTTGGCCCTTATCGGCAAACTCGGCGTCAACGGCGCCACGAACAAGGTCATCGAGTTTGACGGACCGGTTGTGGCGGCGATGAGCATGGAGGCCCGAATGACGCTGTGCAATATGGCTATCGAGGCCGGCGGCACTTGCGGCATTTGTGCGCCGGACATGACCACGGTGGACTACCTCTGGGAATTTATTCAGAATGAGGTTGCATCAAAGGAAGCGGCGCTGGCCGCGTTTCAGGTGTTCTGCGCGGACCCGGATGCGCCCTATGAAGCGCAAATCGAGTTGAATGTCAGTGGGTTGTCTCCGCAGGCAACCTTCGGCTTTAAACCGGACAATGTCAAACCGGTGAGTGAACTGGCCGGAACGCCGATCGACCAGGTTTATATCGGTTCTTGCACCAATGGCAGAATTGAAGATCTGCGGGTTGCGGCCCAGGTATTGAGCGGCAACACCATTGCGAAGACGGTGCGGGGAATTGTCTCTCCGGCCACGCCGAAAATCTTTCAGCAGGCCATGGCGGAAGGCATTCTCGAGATCTTCATGAATGCCGGATTTTGTGTCACCAACCCCACTTGCGGGGCCTGCCTCGGCATGAGCAACGGGGTCTTGGCGGAAGGCGAGGTGTGCGCGTCCACCACGAACCGGAATTTTAACGGCCGTATGGGAAAAGGCGGCATGGTGCACCTGATGAGCCCGGCAACGGCGGCCGCATCCGCCATCGCTGGCCATATTACCAATTCAGACCTGTTTAAAGGATAAGCCATGAAAAATTTCAGCGGAAAAGTGCTGTTTCTCGATCGCTCCGATATCAATACGGATGAAATCATACCGGCCAAATATCTGACGGAAATTTCCAAGGAGGCCTTAAAGCCGTATTTGCTGGAAGATCTTACCCTTGAAGGGTTTGATCAGAAACAGGACATTGCCGACTCCCGGGTGGTGCTTACCCGGGAAAATTTCGGCTGCGGTTCTTCCCGGGAACATGCGCCCTGGGCACTGGAGGTCAACGACATTTTTCTGGTGATCGGCGTCAGCTTTGCCCGAATTTTTCGCCAGAACATGTTCAATTGCGGCATGATGGCGGTTGAACTACCGAAAGAGACCATCAATCGTCTTTTTACCGTATTCTCCGGAAAAGACACCACGGTCACAACGAATTTTGAAGCCGGCACCTTTGTTTTTCACGCCGGCGGCACCACGGAAACCGTTACCTTCTCCATTTCCGATTACGATCGGGCGCTGGTCAAGGCCGGCGGCTGGGTGGAGTATGCGGATGCCAACTATTAGTATTCGATGCCTTTTCTGGCTTGAATACCCTTGTCGTAATAATGCCGGATGCTTTTCGCCTCGGTGATGAGATCGGCTTGGTCCAGAAATTCCCGAGGGGCTCGGCGGCCGGTTAAAATCAACTCCAGATGGGCCGGCCGCAGGGCGAAAAGCGGCATTACTTCCGAAACGCTGAGAAGTCCGAACCAGACCGCCACATTGATTTCATCCAGGACAACGATATCATAGTCCCCCGACAGCATGGCCGCTTGGGCCTGACGCAGCCCCTCTTTTGCCTGATCGATATGGGATTGCGTGACCTCTTCTTTGCGAATACAACAATCACCGCCATATTGCTGGATGGTGATTTGGGGTATTCGTGCCAAGGTGGTCAGCTCTCCGTAAGGCATTCCCTTCATGAACTGCGCGATATAGGTTTTCATGCCGTGGCCCGCCGCGCGGATCGCCACCCCTAAGGCCGCCGTTGTCTTTCCCTTGCCGTCCCCCGTATAGACGTGAACATACCCTTTTTGTTTTTCCATCATATGGCATCTTCTTTCTCATTGCATGGCCGGTTGTTGGCTTCGCTCTATTTTGACGGAGCTTTCGTTTTTCGAATTTGTTGCGATACCGCCCGGGTCAATGACAATACCTTTTTGGCATGGGCCAAGCTGAGGGAACCGGTACCGCAACTCGGGGTGATAAAGGACTGCGCCAGCAGGGTTTCGCGACTGATCCCGCATGCCTCAATGCGCCGGACCTTTTCCCACCAGGAAGCCGTCAGCGTTTCGACGGTTTCCTTATCAATGTCTTCCGCGTTGGCCGTCGGCACGATGCCCCAGGCAAGCAGACCACCTCTTTGAAGATAGCCCCGCAGCGGGCCTTCATAAAGAATCAGCTTATCAAAATAGGCGTACGCGTCAAAACTGATCACATCCGTGGCGGATTCGAGCAATAAGGACCAGTCCGCATTGGCGCAGACATGAATACCGGCCACGGCGCCCTCCTTATGGACGGCTTCGATCACTTCTGCAAAGCAGGTTGAAATATCTTCCCTGGAGATGCTGATAAAGGCCGAAGAGCCGTATCCGGCAAGCGCCGGTTCGTCGAAGAAAATCACCACGGGTTTTCCGAATTGCTTGAGCTGTTGCGCCTGCCAGCGCGCTTTCATGGCAATGAGTTTGACCGCGGCATCCCGAAGCTGATCATTATAAAAAATAGCCCGCCCTGCTGCATCACACACACCGGTGGCAAACGTAATCGGACCCGTGATCTGGCCTTTTACGGCAAGCGGCAAGGGCTCACGGTCCTTAATTCGATCCAACAGCACAAAAAATCCCTTTGCGGTATCCGGCTGCAAGGCGAAGCGCGATGATGCGCAGATCCGTTCTGCCTCGGATTCCGCCATGAATGCCTCATAAAACGCCAAAGCTTCTGTTTCATAGCGGTCACCTTGTGCGTCAATGAAAAGCCGTCCTTTATCTTCCGTAAGTCCCGGCATGCCCGGCAGAAACTGGGCCATCATGCCTTCTTCCCGGAAGGCGGGAAGCTGAACCCAAAGCGGAATTTCAGGGGTATGGGCCAACACCAGTTCCGTGGCGGCCAAGTGATCGTTCATGGGAATGCTGCCGATGAGAACCGGAAGGCAGTTCGGGTAAAATCCGTATCCGGACATAGCGTTTCCTTTCTATAACCTGCGTGTCGAAGGTGACACGTTATTAACATGGCCTGGCCGGTATTACAATCAATCCGCAGGCGGATTTCCAATTTTGACGCTCGGCAAATGGTTTGACAGTCATACGGCCCGGTGGTATTGTGACAGCCGAAATCAACCAGAATCGCAAGCAAATTCTTATCCGGGTGGTGGGATTTGGCGGAAATCATATCCATAGGGGACAAACGGCTTCTTTCCGACAAAGAAAAAGCGGAGCGAGTAAAAAAGCGCAAGATTCATGCGGTTCAACAAGTGATTCAGTGTACACATTGTCGGATCAAATGCGAAAAATGTGGAATTCATGTCGACACGGCGGAACGGGATGAGATCGGCGCCGAAAAGCTATTGCGTGTTCCCTATCGCTTTTGTTTTAGTTGCGCTGAGGAATATATTGATTATATTGAGCGCCTAAAAGGCGGGGGGGATTCGGATTGTTATTGGCACAACGAGGTGTGGATGAAAAGCTGGCAAGCATGGATCGAGTATAAAAGCGCGCTTGATCAACATACCAAATCAAAAGAATTTTTACGGTTGCTAAGGGATCTCGAGGAAAGCAACCCGTAAGGAATGGGAGCGGATATGTTTGGAATTGGAATGCCTGAATTAATTATTATTCTGGTAATAATCCTGATTATTTTCGGTGCGGGCAAATTGCCTGAAATTGGTGCGGGAATGGGCAAAGCCATTAAAAATTTTAAAAAAGCCACGAATGAGACGGAGAATAAACCGACCGAAAAGATAGATCGAAAATCCGATTCCGATGCATCTGATTGACGAAAAAGCGGAATCAATGACGCGCTCGGCTGATAACCGAAGGCAACCCCGACATTATTCGGCAATCGGTACGGCGTTGTGAAGCGCTTCGGCCAACTGCGTCATGTTAAAGGGCTTTTGAATGAATCCGATCGCACCGCATTTCAACAAGTCCGACACCTTCCCATTGATACTATAACCACTTGAAATAATTATTTTTAAGTTTTGATCAAGCCCCATCAACTGATTGAGTGTCTCCTCCCCGCTCATCTCCGGCATGATCATATCCAGAATGACCAGATCGATGATTTCCCTATTTTCCGAATAGAGGTTAACGGCGGCTTGTCCCGATGCTGCGGTCAAGACGGTGTAACCGAGCCGGCGAATCATCTGCTCCCCGATTTCAATGATGATTTCTTCATCATCGACCAGCAAAATGCCCCTGCGGCTCTTTATTGTTTTTGTTGATGGTGTCCTTTCTTTTGGCCTTTCCAGATCTTCCGCGGGCAGATACACCGACATGGTGGTTCCGCGCCCTTTTTCGCTGCATACATTTATAAAACCGCCATGATGTCGAATGATGCCATAGGCGGATGCGAGTCCCAATCCGGTGCCTTTTCCCAAATTTCGGGTCGTAAAAAAGGGTTCGAAAATACGCTGTTTCGTGCCGGGGTCCATTCCCACGCCGGTGTCCGTTATGGATATTCGAATGAATTTTCCGGGGCCGATTTCCAGCGGCTTGTTATCCAAGGGGGTGATTTGAACATTTTCCGCTTTAACGGTCAGCGTGCCACCGTCCGGCATGGCTTGCGACGCATTGATATAAATGTTGAGCAGCACCTGGCGGATTTGCGCGGGGTCAACCTTTGCCGGCCAAAGATTTTCCGAGAGCGTCACCCGAACGGTCAGGTCTTTTCGGGTGCGGGCGAACATGTCGGCTTCTTTTCGAATCAGACCGGATAAGTCGGTGAGCAGAAGTTCGTAATTTCCCCCTCTGGCAAAACCGAGCAACTGGTGTGTGAGGTTGGCCGCCCGACGAATATGGGCCTCTATTTTTTTCAGGTGCTCATACGAGGCTTCCCCCTGGTTTGCATCCAGAAGCAACAGAGAGACTCTGCCCTGTATTCCCATTAATAAATTATTGAAATCATGGGCAATACCGCCAGCAAGCGTCCCGATAGCCTTCATTTTATGCGCCTGAAGCAGTTGCTCTTCCAATCGTTTAATATACGTAATGTCCTGAATTTGAATCGTGAAAAAAAGAGGGGTTTCATCCGTTTTTCTTAGCAAAGACAGCGCGGTGATGCCCCAGATGATCGCCCCTTTTTTGTCGAGATACCGTTTTTCAAACTGGCTTGAATGAAGGTCTCCTTTAAGGATTAGCTCCCGTTTTTGAATCCATGCGTACACATCATCCGGATGCATTAGGTCTTTAAACGATTTTTCCGCCAATTCCTTTTTCGAATATCCGAACAGATCGCACATGGCCCGGTTGGCCTGTATCGCGCCGCCTTTAATTTCTTCAAGGCAAATAGGATTGGGCGCAAATTCAAAAAGAGATCGGAATTGCGCTTCGCTGTTTTGTCTCGCCGCTTCCGCGCGTCGATGTTCGGTGATATCCAGAACAACGACAGAGAGGTTGTCCATCGAATCCGTCGGGTCTGTCGGGCTGCAACGCAAAAGGATCTCCACGCCGAGACCGTCTTTCCTGCGCCATCTGGTTTCCACACTGCCTCGCGCATTGGTTTGAAGCTGTTGCATGATTTCCCGGCTAACCCGCTCATATTCTTTTCGGTCAAAATAAAGCGATCGTTCCGTCATTCCGATCAGTTCTTCCCGAGAGTAACCGGTAATGAGGCATAACGGGTCATTGGCCCGAACGAATTTCCGGTTTGAACTCAGTCCGAGTCCAATCGGCGCCGCGGCAAATATACGCAACAGCGCCGCCTCGTTTTGTTCCAAAATGATCACGCGCTGCGCCAGTTCCTCATAAGTAGGGGGTTGCATCATGAAGATCCTTTTCTCGGCAAAGCGCTTCGTTTTCTTTTGTTCTGGAAAGGCAAAAGGGGGATAACCGTCTATCTCCCTTTTGCGAAAGCTTTTTTTGTAGATTGATATAAAAAAACAATTCAGAATGGAATATCATCTTCGGGTGCTTCTGGGAAGTGCGATGGGGGGAGTTGCTGGCCGTAATCGTTGCCCGCTGGTCTCCCGGCGTTGCCGGTGCCTTCTTTACGATCCAGCATTTGCATATTGAGGGCTTCAATTTCAGTCATATACCGGGTAATGCCATCCTTTTCCCAGGATCGCGTCTGCAGCCTTCCTTCGATATAAACCATTGAGCCTTTGGACAGGTATTTGCCGCAAGTCTCGGCGAGTTTCCGGAAAGCGACGATCTTATGCCACTCCGTTTTTTCCTTTTTTTCACCGGTGTCTTTATCTTTCCAGGTGTCAGATGTGGCGATGCTGAAATTACAAACCGCGTCTCCGCTCGGGAAATATTTGATTTCCGGATCCCTGCCCAATCGCCCCACTAGAATAACCTTGTTTATTCCTGCCATAGCGTTCACCCTTTCCTTTCATGTAGAGAGTCCGAGAAGTTAGAAACAAATACAAAAATGCCGGACGAATGTCAACGTGATTGCCCGGCGGTCGGATCATTATCGCAACGACGGGAACCGCCCGAATGCATGTGGTGCATTCGTGCCCGCAGCCTGGCGCCGGCAGCAGTGAGGTGCCGAAGCAGCTTTCCGGCCGGCGTTTCCCGTGTACTCAGAGCGCCTTCCTTGCAAATTTCAACACAGCAGTAGCACCGAATGCAGCGATCATAATCGAATTGAAGTTGCTGGCGGTGAATTTGAATGGCACCGGCCGGGCAATGCCGGTGGCATTTGCCGCACAGGCTGCATGCGGCTGAATTTACGACCGGGCGCTGAACCCAATGCCTTCGCATGAATTTGCGAAACAGCTTCGGTCCGAATTCCAGGGGCGCGATGACCGGGAACTGAAAACCGGTTACCATTGGCGCGTCCCCGAGGGTTAGAATGATATCGGGAACCAGCTCTAGGGCTTTGGCCGCTTGATGGGTCGGCACGGTATCCGGCGTTGTGCCGAGCATTCGGCAGATTGCCGCATCAACGGCAAACGGATTATTCCCGCCGATCAGCACGCCGATGGGCCGGGGGGTTCCGCTTTTTCCGGGTCCCTGCCCTTCCAATGCCAGAATTCCGTCCACCAAGGTCACGGCGGGATGAACTGTTTGGCAAATCTGCACGAGAAGGCGGGCAAAAAGATTACGGTCCACACCGACGCGCATGTGCCACTCGGTTTTTTTGAGCCCCACCACGCAGCCGAAGAGATTTTTTACCCCGAGCGTTAAACGCATCTGGACATGGGACTTTAATTTAGCGATATTGATGATCAGATCGGCATCCGCTACATCGGCGCATAGATCAATTCGGCCGAAGGGCGGGCCGATATCGATTTTCGTTGAGACAGTAAACGGCGCGATCGTGACGTCAAGGTCGCTCAATGCCTGGTGATATTCGCCATCTTTTAGTATTTTTTCAAAGGACCCGATGCCCGGACTGTCGCCGATGCGGCAGTGGCCGCCTTTTTGCAGAACATAGTCAGCGGCGGCGCGCACGACGAGCGGATGGGCGCAGATGGCCCGTTCGGGACGCGACGCCATGAGCAAATTGGGTTTGATCAAAACCCGCATGCCGGGCTGTAAGGAGTTGCCCAGCAGCGCGTCGAGCATCTCAGCCACGATTGATGTTAAGGCGGCGTCATAACGCGCTTTTTTAAAAATTACAGTTGCGGGTGCCATCGCTTCTCTTTTTGGTTCAGCCCGTGAACACAAAGGGGGAGTGGCGCGCCTTCCACCGCCATGCGGGTGATAAGAACGAATTTCAAAAGACATAAAATATGACGACTTTCCTATCAGAGCAGCCTTCCCAAAGCAATGACCATTTGCCGCCGCTGCCGCCCCCGGCCCTGACCCGGCGGATCAAACGACATGTGGTGGGCGAGGCGCATTTATTTTTTGCCATCTGTGCGCCTGGCATGGAGTCGATTTGTGCGGATGAGCTTTTGGAACTCGGCATGGACAGGGAAAATCTGCGTATCCTTCCGGGCGGGGTTGAATTCACCGGTCGCCTGCCGGATTGCTTTTTATTCCATTTGCATTCCCGCATCGCCACGCGGATCCTGATGCGGATAGGCGAATTTAAAGCCACCGGTTTTGCGGCGCTGGAAAAAAAAGGGGCGGAAATTCCCTGGGAGCTTTTTATATATCCCGGATTTACCGTTGAGATAAGCGTTACCGCCAAACAGTCCCGCCTGAACCACACGGGCGCGATTGCGGAGCGAATCGAGCGGGGGGTATTCACTCGCCTTGGCAGCAGCCGGAATCGGGAACATGCGCTTTTTAGCCAACGCATTTTTGTTCGGGCGGTTGAGGATCGGTTTACCCTGTCCCTCGATGCTTCCGGCGAACCGCTTTATAAACGGGGACTAAAAACCCATGGCGGAAGCGCACCCTTACGGGAAACCAGTGCTGCAGCCATTTTACGGATAGCCGGTTACAGACCGGATCTAACCTTGCTCGATCCCATGTGCGGCTCAGGCACCTTTTCCCTGGAAGCTGCCCTGATGGCACGAAACATTCCGCCCGGCTGGTTCAGAGCCTTTGCCTTTATGGGATGGCCCGCCTTTCGAGAGCAGCAATGGGCTTACCTGCGCAGGAAAGCGCAAGCTCAGGTTTTTGACGGGAAAACAGCGCCCATCATGGCGTCGGATATTTCTATATCTGCTTGTCGCCGTTTGACCGAATGCCTGTCCACCCATGATCTGCTGAATATGGTTCAGGTGCGTCCTATGGATTTTTTTGATATGTCGCCGGCAACCCTGCCTGGGATGGGGGAAAACAACGGGCCTGGCGTGATCGTCTTGAATCCGCCCTATGGCAGGCGACTGGGAAGCATCCAGGAGAGCGCGGCGTTGCTCGGAAAGATCGGCCAAAAATTAAAGGCCGATTTTAAGGGGTGGCGGTTTGCCCTGCTATCACCGGTTGCCGCGGTTGATCGCCGGTTTCCTTTACCCTTTACACCGCGTCCGTTTCATCATGGGGGATTAACATTGACCCTTATGACGGGGAAAATAAAATAGGCCTTGAATATCGTTTCGGCCAATTTTCCACGGCCGGGAGGCTGCGCCGGGGTGTTTTTGGAAGAGCGGCAGGCTGTTTGCGCGACAGCGAGTTCCTGCCGGTCTGGAAAAAACACCCCGGCGTGGCCGAAACCATGATCATGGCCATAAAAAGAGGTGACGGGAAAAACCTTGCGGCCCAATATCGACAAGATACGCGCCATGAAATTTCTGGAAACCTTTATTCGAATGTGGGATTATTAACCGTGTTACACGGAAGCCGGTTTTGCCGGAAGCTTTTTATGTTCGTTCAGAGGGGTTGACGAAAATGGATCATAAGGATGGCAGAATGGGGTGGGTGAGGCGAAGGTTGGGAACAGTTGTCGGCGTATTTTTCTTGCTGGGCGCTCTTTTGTTGATCAGCAGTTTCTTTACCATCGACTTTTTGGTGGATTACTGGTGGTTTGACTCACTGGGGTACGCCTTTTATTTCCTACAGCGGCTGCTCTATCGTTACTTGGTGTTTCTGATCGTCACCGCGCTCTTTTTCTTCATTTTCTTTTTCAACTTTTGGATGGCTTCGCGGTATCTGGGCACCGGCAGTACCCCTGCGGAAGAATCCAAACCGCGGACCAAGACCTATCGACATGTGTTGGAGATGTTCCGCACCGGGTCCATGCTTGTTTATATTCCCGTTTCCCTGATTCTGGCCATTGTGATCGCATTGCCGTTATTTGAGCATTGGGAGGCCTTTCTCCTGTTTGTTTTCGGACCTCAAGCCGCTATTCCGGATCCGGTATACGGAAAAGACATCAGTTACTACCTTTTTTCATTTCCGATTTATTCGTTGCTTCAAAGGCGAATCGTCATCTCCTTCGCCGTTTTGTCGGCCGGTGTTTTTTTCCTCTATTGGCTGGAGCGCCGGTTACTCAAAGCACAGGAACAGGGGCTTCCAAAGGGAGCCACCTTCCACGTCTGCTTTCTGGTCCTTTGCGTTTTCGGGATAGAAATATGGGATTTTTTCCTGCAGCGCTACGGCTTACTTTATACCGCCATTTACGAACCGCTCTTCTCGGGACCGGGATACGCCGAGATGCGCGTCATTCTGCCTTTCCTATATGCGAGCATTTTTCTGCTGGCCGTTACGGCGATTTCGGCCGCCTATTTTGTTCTGACGCGAAAGGGAATCAAGGTCGTCATTGTTTCAGCGGTTCTCTTTTCACTGGCATTGGGCGCGCGTTATTCGGGAATACTTCCAAAAGCCGCCAATGATTACTGGGTCAATCCCAATGCCATCTCCAAACAAACCCCTTATCTCATGAACAATATAGACGCCACACTGTCCGCCTACAATTTGAAGCGTGTCGAGATGCGTCAAGTCACTCCCGCGGTGGTTCCCGAAGGCATTGACGAGAAGATGGTTCAGGGAATTTTTCGAAACATTCCCGTTTGGGACGGAGAGCTCCTGAATGACGTTTACGAGCAGTTACAGGAGCTGCGCACCTATTATGATTTTGATAAGGTCGATGTCAGTCACTACAACGTTCGGGGCAATAATCAGCAGGTTTTTCTGGCCGTCCGGGAGATGAACACTGCCGAACTGCCCAAGGGCGCCCGAAACTGGGTGAACGACCACCTGGTGTACACCCATGGATATGGCGCGGTGATGACCCCCGCCGGGCAGGGGGGGGATGAGCCGATGACCTGGTTTCTCAAAGGAATCCCGCTCGAGTCGGAGTTCGGCTTCAAAATCGAGCAACCGGCGGTATATTTCGGCATGCTGAATAACTATCCTTATGTGATCGTTCCGAACGATGCGGGAGAATTCGGTTATCCGAAGGGGGATGCCAATGTTACGGAAGCCTATGAGGGATCAAAGGGCGTGTTTATCAATTCCGCCTTGAGAAAGTTGATGTTTGCCTATTTTCTGAAAGATTCGGACGTCTTTTTTACCACAAAGACCAATAAAAAAAGCAGAATTCTTTTTCGGCGCAACATACAGGAGCGGATTCGAACGATTACGCCTTATATAGTGCTGGACCGTGATCCTTATGCCGTTGTTACAAAAAGCAATCTGTACTGGATGCAGGATGGCTACACAACCTCTCAATTCTACCCCAATTCGGCCACTCATGGATCTGGCGCCAACCGGTTGAATTATATTAGAAATTCAGTCAAGGTGGTGGTCAATGCATATGACGGAACCGTGAATTATTATATTTTTGACACGCAAGACCCCGTCATCAATGCCTATCGACGAATGTATCCCGGACTTTTCAAGGATGCCGGTCAGATGCCGCCGGAACTGCGGTCTCAGGTGCGCTATCCGAAGGATCTTTTTGATATACAGATGGTCATCTATGCCAAATATCACCAAACGGATCCCGCGGTCTTTTACCAGCAGGAGGATATCTGGGAAGTCGGTATTCCCGAGCTTGGTTCCGAAAAACAACAGGCGACCCGATCCTATTACCTCACGCTCGACATGATCGAGCCCAATCGCTTTGATTTTGTTCTGGTATCTCCGATTATGCCCAAGGGTCGCGCCAACTTGAGAGCAATGGCGCTGGCGGGGTCCGACGCGTCGAGTTACGGGAAATTGATTATTTACAGCTTTCCGAAAGGAGAGCTGGTTTATGGACCCGCGCAGATTAATTCCCTCATCAACCAGGACACGATGGTGTCCCAGCAGCTGACTTTGTGGGACCAGGTGGGCTCTCAGGTGGCGCGCGGCAATATGATCATTTTTCCCATCGGAAGGATGCTCATCTACATTCAACCCGTTTATCTTAAGTCGTCGACGACCTTGAAGATCCCAGAATTGAAGCGGCTGATCATGACGCAGGGGCAGGTGGTTGTCATGGAGAAATCGCTGGAGGAAGCCTTCACCAAAATGATTGAGCGGGTAAAGGCGGAAACGGGAAGAATCGATCGGCGCTTTGCGCCGTTGAGTTCGGAGCCCGAACCGTCAACGCCTCCGCCGGCTGTGGCACCACCGGTGACGCCTCCAGCCGAAGCCATTCAGCCAGGTAACATTACCGGTGTTTTAAAACTTCCAGATCACACGGTGATAGGGGTAGGAAGAGCCGGTTCCGGTTGAGCACCCGGCGCCTCTCCCCCCACGAACCGTGCGTGCAGTATTTCCCGCACACGGCACTCCGGTCGGCAGGTCACCTCCGAAAGGGTGGTGCGTGTTATGGCGTTTTGGGTTCTTGATGCAACCAAACCGAAAAGCATGTCTCATGCCAAGGTTGCATGCGATTGCCCTGCAAAAGTGCCGGTGCGGATTTGACTTTGAGCGGTGTTTCATGTAGCATTGCGCTATTTTTATACCTTTTTTAAACACCTGATCACGGAAATCATGACAGAGTCATCCATCCATAACCTTATCACCAACCGCGAAAATTTAGAACGCGTGCTGGATAATCTTAAAGAAGGGATCATCGCCCATGATCTGAACCGGCGAATTTTTTTCTTCAACAAAGAGGCGGAACGAGTTACGGGCTTCCGTCGCGAAGATGTCCTCGGGCTTGATTGCCATGAGGCTTTCGGTCACCCCTTTTGCGGGGGACAGTGCAGCTTTTTAAATACCAAACCGATCCCGGAGGATTATCGGGAATATCGGATAAACATCACTACCCGATCCGGTGAAACCCGCCGGCTGGAAATGTCCGTTACGCTTATGAACAATGAAGAAGGGCGGGCATTCGGCGTTCTTGCCTCCTTTCGAGATTTGACGGACTTGTTAAACCTCAGGCTGGAAACCGGTAAAATCACGCGGTTTGATCACATTATCGGCCAAGACAGCCAAATGCTTCAAATTTATAAGCAAATTCAAGAGCTCGCAGAATACAGCTTCCCGGTGCATATCTATGGGGAAACTGGAACCGGAAAAGAGCTGGTTGCCAATGCGATTCACAATGAAAGTATCCGAGCGGGGGCGCCGTTTGTGCCGATCAATTGCGGTGCCTTGCCGGAAGGGCTCATTGAAAGTGAGCTTTTCGGCCATGTCAAAGGTGCGTTTTCAGGCGCCATTCGGGATAAAAAAGGTCGTCTTGAATTGGCGGACGGCGGCACGGTGTTTCTGGATGAAGTGGCCGATTTGCCCAAGCCCATGCAGGTGAAGCTATTGCGGTTTTTGCAGGAAGGTACTTTTGAGAAGGTGGGCGGTGAGGAGACCAAAACGATCAATGTACGTGTAATCAGCGCCACCAACCGAGTTTTAAAAAAGGAGGTTCAGCGCCATCACTTCAGAGAAGATCTCTATTATCGCCTCAACGTCATTCCCATTCATATCCCGCCGCTTCGGGAAAGGAAAAACGATATCCCCCTGCTGATAGATCATTTTTTGGAGGAGGCGGCTGAGCGCCACGGTCATCCGCGTCATCGGGTATCAAAATCGGCGCTGGTGGTAATGCTCGACTACCCGTGGCCGGGCAATATTCGCGAGCTTCAAAACGCTGTGCAATTCGCCATTGTGCGATGTGATGACGGCACCATTCGGCCGGATAATCTGCCCTTGGAACTCAGACAATTTCAGGCACCGGCATGCCGTCCGGGTCCCACCTCTAAACTGAATCCGGAAATGGTTCATATTGCTCTCCAAACCGCGGGCGGTAATAAAGCAAAGGCCGCCAAGGCGCTCGGTGTCGGTCGGGCAACGCTTTATCGCTTTCTCGATGCGCATCCGGAGATCCAGGACAGCCTTCCTTAATGCTGGCCAGGCCGGGTGGCTGATGGGCCTACTCGCGCCAAGTGTTTTTCTTCAGAACGGCATCGCGTTTGACACCGGAACATGCCTATAGTATCTGTCTTTCATGTCTGCTGTTGCGTGTTATCCTGATTGGCCATCATGAGTATTACCCGTTTAAGGAGCCAATTCGTTGAAGATTATCATCATTGGTGCCGGCGAAGTCGGCTTTCATATTGCGAGCCGGTTATCGCTCGAAAATAAAGATGTCGTTCTGATCGACAAAAACCAGGCAGCTGTTCAAAGGGTGTCTGAAAGCATCGATGTGCAAGTCATCGTCGGTTCCGGCAGCAGCCCGGTCGTCTTGGAGGGAGCCGGTATCAAGGAGGCGGAAATTCTGCTTGCCGTTACCGATAGTGATGAAACCAATCTGGTGGCCTGCCTGACAGCCAGTCTCATCTCCCCTTCCACTCGAAAACTGGCCCGAATTCGCAATGCCGATTTCGACAAATATCATGATATCTTCAGAGACCAACCCCCTTATATTAACACGGTCATTAATCCTGAAATCGAGGTGGTTAAAACCATAGACCAGTTGCTCAGCGTACCCGGTGCTTCCGATGTAGGCGCATTCGCGGACGGCCGATTAAAGCTGATCGGCATCCGCCTCAAGGAACCGGCAGCGTTTGCCGGCAAAACATTAGCTCAACTTCCCGATATAATGGGTGATTACCGACTGCTGATTACCGCCATCATTCGAAATGAGGTGTTGACCATTCCCCGGGGCAATGACCGGTTGGAAGCGGGGGATCTCGTCTATTTCATTTGCGAAGCAGATAAACTATCAGAAACACTTGGTCTCTTTAACGAGCAGGCCGGTCAGATCAAACGGGTTATCATTGTCGGCGGCGGCCGTATCGGGTATCGCTTGGCCGCCTTGCTTGAAGAAAAGTCCGTATTCACCAAAATTATAGAGAAAAGCCCTATTCGCTGTGCCGAGTTGGCTGAAAAACTCAATCGCACCGTGGTCTTGCAAGGCGATGGATCAGACCACGGGTTGCTGCTTGAGGAAAATATCAGCGAGATGGACGCCATGGTGACCCTTACGGGCGAAGAAGAGACAAATATTCTCGCCGCCCTGCTGGCTCGAAAAATGGGGGTGAGCAAAACGATCGTTAAAATTAATAAATTTAGTTATTTATCGTTAATGCCAACCATTGGATTGGATCAAGTGGTCAGCCCGAGGCTATCGGCCATCAATACCATCCTGCAACACATTCGCCGGGGAAAGGTGCTTTCGGCCATTTCCATCATGGGGGAGCAAGCCGAGGTCCTTGAGGCTGTTGCCATGGAAACATCAGATATTGTTGGGAAACCACTCCGTAATAGTCATATGCCAAAAGGATCTTTGGTCGTAAGCATCATGCGGGGAGACAAGGTGATCATCCCTTCCGGAGAGAGTGTGATCGAGCCGGACGATCGCATTATCGTGTTTGCCAGACGGGACGCCATTCCCAAGATCGAAAAAATCCTCTCCGTAAAACTGGAATATTTTTGATGCGTTGGCCCTATATTTTAAAAACCGTCGGCATTCTGACCCTCTTTTTCGGTTTGACCATGTGTTGCCCGATTCTATGCAGCCTGTTTTTTGAGGATTTGAGTCTGATGCCGACCCTTTACGGCATGGGCGTTACGGTTGTGTCCGGCGGACTGCTGGTTCTTTTATTCAGATCTCCTCGCACGGACTACATCAGTCAGCGAGAGGGGATGGCCATTGTCGCCCTGGGATGGGCGCTTATCGGGCTTTTTGGCGCCCTTCCGTTTTATTTTTCACCTTATTTCAACACCTTCACGGATGCTGCATTCGAATCCATGTCCGGCTTCACCACCACGGGCGCTTCGGTGCTCACCAACATCGAGGAGATACCGCAGGGGTTGTTGTTTTGGCGCAGTTTCATTCAGTGGCTCGGCGGAATGGGGATCATCGTTCTGGGAATCGCCATTTTGCCGTTCCTGGGGGTTGGTGGCATGCAACTATACAAAGCGGAAGTACCTAGCCCCGTTCCGGACAAACTCAAACCGAGAATCAGGGATACTGCCATGGTTCTCTGGAAGGTTTACGCGATTTTCAGCGTGGCCCAGATTGCCTTGCTGGTCATCGGCGGCATGAGCTTTTTCGATGCCATGTGCCACACCTTCACCACGCTTCCCACCGGCGGGTTTTCAACGAAGAACGCCTCTATCGCCCACTATGACAGCGTCTATATTGATGGGGTCATTCTCCTTTTCATGTTTCTGGCAGGCATTAATTTTTCTCTCCATTACCAGATGTTAAAAGGCAAGCCCCTTGCATTCTGGCGCGATTCGGAATGCCGGTTCTATTGTGCCCTGGTGATGCTCCTGATTTTAGTGGTCAGCATGGATGTCTATGGACCCGCCTATCAAAGCCTTGGCCAGGCGTTTCGGTATGGTTCTTTTCAAGTGGTCTCTATTCTTACCACCACGGGTTTTGCAACGGCCGATTATGAAAAATGGCCGGCACTAAGCCAATTGATTCTCCTGCTGTCCATGTTTATCGGCGCTTCTGCCGGTTCCACGGGCGGCGGCATGAAATGCCTCAGGGTTATGCTTTATTTCAAATATTGCTATAAAGAGCTGTTTTCCATGATTCATCCCAGGGCCGTGCGCCATGTCAAAATCGGCGGCACTGCCGTACCGGAAGGGGTTGTGCGAAGCGTTTTAGGGTTTCTCGGACTCTATGTCGGATTGTTCGCCCTCTCGTCCGTCCTGCTGGCGGGAATGGGGGTTGATTTCGTCACCTCGTTTGCCGCCGTGGCTGCCACCATCGGAAACATCGGTCCGGGCTTCGGCATGGTCGGTCCCGTAGAAAATTACGCCCAAATCCCGACACTCGGCAAATGGCTGCTCGTCTGGTGCATGTTGCTGGGGCGGCTTGAGATTTATACGCTCATTATTTTCCTGGTTCCCGAATTCTGGCGAAAATAGCCCCGTCTTAATGACTTGAAAGAATTAAACCCAAATTATGGCAACCGCCATCTTTTTTATCTTTTTTATGTTAGCAACAAATAGAAATGTCCGCTTTTGTAGCAAGTAAACTGTCCACTTTGCAATGTATATAGGAAACTAACCAAAGTAGCTGGGAAATCCCGTAGGCCCAAAATATCCGGAGGGATTTTCCC
>JAVEYW010000019.1 GCA_034003325.1 Desulfobacterales bacterium | reverse complement strand
GTTGATCTGCCATTTTTTATTCCAATAATTCGAACCGCATCACCTGACATGATTTGTCCTCCATTCTGGGGCCTATCATGCCAGGATTTTTCCAGGCTGTGAAGATGGGGTTTACCGGACGCTTACCAGGTAATGGTCGCGTCGCTGCTTGATGCGGGTGATGTCTGCCGTATTGTATCCGGCCGGTTCCAGTTCATCGGAGATGTTGACATAAGCCCGCACAAGGGAGACGGTTGCCTTGTAGAGTGCGGCGCGTTGCGGCTCATGTTCCTGCAAATCGGTCGGAATTTCGGTATTGCCGCAAAAATAATGAATATGTTCCAGCTCGCCCTTGGGCGGCTCCACCGGCTCACAGAGTAATGATAGCGCCTCCAGCGCGTTATCGAGGCGTTCCTTCCCCTTCTTTAGGCGATCCTGCAACAGCACTTCAGGCGCAGGCCCGGGTGCGCTATGATCCAGCTCGGAGGTATAAACCGAGATGGCGTTCTCGACCTTTTTGAACAGGTCTTTGTAATCCACGATGTAGCCGAATTCCTTGTCCTCACCGTCCAACCGGTTCGTTCGGCAGATGGCCTGGAAGAGACCATGATCCTGCATGGATTTATCGATGTAAAGGTAAGTGCAGGGCGGTGCGTCGAAACCGGTCAGCAGCTTGTCCACCACCACGAGCAGTTTCATGTTTGCCGGTTCCCGGGTAAAGAGATCCTTGGCTTTTTCCTCGTAGGTCTCGGTTTTCGTCGTTCCGGGTTTGGCGTCGACGTCTTTGAGCAGTGCCGTGTACGTGTTGAAGATGAACTGCTTGTCGGACTCGGTGTTCGTGCCGGTTTCCTCCTTGGTTACATCCTGCGTCTGCGGATTGTAGGAGGTCACCACCGCGCATTTTCCCTTGAAGGGTGTCTTTTGGAACAGGGTAAAGTATTTGCATGCCTCGTGGATGCTTGACGCTACCAGGAGGGCATTGCCGCGTTCGTTGGAAAGCCGGGGTTTTACGCTGAAGTCAAAGACGATATCGCTCACAACCCGATCCATGCGGGATCTGGAGCTGAGCACTTTCTGCATCGTGCCCCACTGCTTTTTCAGCTCATCCTTCTGCCAATCGTTCAGCCCTCTGGTCTTTGCCTCGAACCACGCATCGATTTTGTCTTCGGAACCCAGATGCTGGTCGATGTCCCGCGCCTCATAGATGAGATCCAGCACCACCCCGTCTTCAACCCCTTCGCTGAACTTATAGGTGTGAATGTAGCTGCCGAATACCTCCAGGCTGGTTTTCTTGTCTTTTTTGAGCAGGGGCGTCCCGGTGAAACCGATGAAGACCGCATTGGGCATCATGGCCTTCATCACCCGGTGCAGCTTGCCGCTCTGGGTCCGGTGGCACTCGTCCACAAATACGAAGACCTCACCCACCGTATGGGTGGGTTGCGCCTCCAAGTCCCGGATGAAGGCATCAAGGTCGTCCACGTCCTTTCGGCCGAACTTGTGGACCAGCGAGCACAGGAGTCGCGGTTTGGCCTGTCCGAGCTGCGCCATAAGATCCCGGCCGCTGCTGGTGCGCTTGATGGCCTCACCCGCCTCGGCGAAAACCCGCTCGATCTGTTTGTCCAGCTCGTCGCGGTCGGTGATGATTGCTACGCGGGCGTTGGGATAATTCTCCAGAATCCATTTTGCCAAAAGCACCATGACGATGCTCTTGCCGCTGCCCTGGGTTTGCCAGATGATACCGCCTTTGCGCGCCTGTACCTGCTCCTGAGCGGCCTTGATCCCGAAATACTGGTGGACCCTCGGCAGTTTTTTTACGCCGCCGTCAAAAAGCACAAAGTCGTGCATTAGCTCAATGAGGCGATCCTTGGCGCACATCTTTAGCAGGTATTTATCCAGCTTGAAGCGGCTGTCATCCGCTTCATCCTCTTTCCACTTGAGAAAGTACTTTTCCGGCGTACCGATGGTGCCGTATTGCAGCCCCTCGGAATCATTTCCGGCGAAAATGAACTGCACCGTGCTGAAAAACCACTCGTTGAATTCGGCTTTCTGGTTGGACAGGTGTTGCCGGATGCCGTCGCCGATGCTGACGCGGCTGTTTTTGAGTTCTATTAAGCCGATGGCGATCCCGTTCACATAAAGCACCAGGTCCGGCCGCCGTTCGAGATTTCCCTTGAGCGTCACTTCCTCGGCAATCGCAAAGTCGTTTCTATCCGGCTTCCGCCAGTTGATGAGGTGGACGGTTTCCGTAGGGATACCGGCTTCGGTTTTCACGGGCACGCCGTAGCGCAGCAGGTTGTAAACGGCCTGGTTGTTACCGTAGAGCCCGCGGTTGTGATTGTCCGCCTCGGTGCGCAGTTTGTGAACGGCCACGTTGATCTGCGCCGGGGTGTAGCCGGATTCGGTCAGGTAGGTCCTGAGCCGCTTTTCCTCAATGTTGCTGTTGCCGTCGCGGTCGGACCAGTCGCCAAGGTAACGGTAATGCAGTTCATCCTGGAACAGGGCGATGATGCGATTCTGGGTGGCGCGTTCGGACTGGCCGATCCTGTTCATTTCAACACCTCCCAACATCCGCCGCGCGCCGGCCCGACATGACGGATCACCCCGTCTCTCTTCATTTTAGTCAGGTGATATTTGATTCCATCGCGGGTCAAACCCAGTGCGTCCGATAGCTCCTTCTGCGAGATTTCGGGTTTCGCCAGGATCAAGGACACCAATTGGTTTGGGGTAGTGATTGGGGGAGTGATCGGGGGAGTGATCGGGGGAGTGATCTGGGTAGTTTCTTGGATGAGATACTCGTTCCGCCAAGTTTCTTTCCATTCGATATGCTGGGATTCTTTCATACGAGGCGAATCCTCCCGGTTAAGAGATCCTGCATCATGCCCTGCTTAATTTGGCGGGCTTTGGTGACCTTGGCTTCGAGAGCGGTTATTTCGGCGTCCATGTCGATTAGGATGGTGGCGATAGTGTTTTGTTCCTGCTTGAGAGGAGGAAGCGGAATAAGCATTTTTGCGATCATCTCTCTTCGAACTGAGTCAACCGATGACTTGGCTGTCATTTGCATGATGCGGTCATAAAAATGAGTGCTGAAATACAGGTAGAAAAAGTAGCCATTTACTTCTCGGTTGAAATTCGAAATACGGTAAACGCGCTGATGCACATCGAACTTCCCATTGACGTAGTGATATACCTTGCCTGTTCCAACGCCGTCTCCGGCTGTTAAGACAGCTTCTCCGTCAAAGGAATAGGTGTTGATACGCTCAACTGTCTGGGAACGGACGAAAAATGGAAACTCACCGTCATCAATACGGTCTTGAGTGTTTTTCCCACCAGTCGTGATATGGGCAATGTTTTCGACGGATTCGACTACCCAATCCTCAGGAATTACCCCCACCTCAGTCTGTTTGTAGCCGGGCTTGGTTTGAAAACCCGGCAGCCGCTTTTTTCCGGTAAGCAATTCCTGCATGGCGCCTTGTTTAATCTGGCGTTTTTTGGTGATGAGTTGCTCCAAGGATTCGATGAGGGCATCCGCATCGCTTAAGGCTTCGGCTATGGCTTCTTGTTCGGCGAGAGTGGGGGGTATGGGAAAACGGAGCTTTTTTATTTTCTCAAGAGTCAAACGGGTAATTGCATTGCCCGCCATCGCATCTTGGATCTGACGTTGCCCCTGTGAAGTCAATATTTGCTGTAGAAAATATTCTGCCATATGCTTGCCTGGAAGGAACCTCAAGAAAGCGACGCTTGAGAGCAGACTGAATTCTTCATCAAGCGTGTTCAGAGCAACGTTACCTGTGTTCGCTCCGTCCTTTGTGAGAAGCAGATCACCACGCCTAACATCGCAGCGCTTAAAAATTGACCGATGTTGCGCAGCATCAATTCGTGGAGCAGAAGAGATATCCAAAAAGCCGAAACGGATATTCTTTGAGGTAATGTAGAGATATTCATTTCCGCCAGGCCGTGGTGAAAAGTGAGTTCCATCTTGAATTTTTAAACAGGCGTCGTACGCACTAATCGTGCCCCAATCATCTGGAATCATACCGACCTCAGTCTGTTTGTACCCCTTCCGGACAGCGGCGGCTTCACCCACGCGCACCTCCTTCCAATTCCGCCTCGATCTTTTCCAATTGCGCTTTCAGCTCCGCCTTGGACGGCAGATAGAGCTGGTATTTCGGAGCGAAGATATTGGCGTTTTGCGGCAGGGTCAGTTCAACCAAGGCATCGTTTTTGCGGCGGCAGAGGACGATACCGATGGTGGGAAGTTCATCGGCGGTTTTCACGTAACGGTCGAAATAGTTCACATACATCTGCATCTGACCGAGGTCCTGGTGGGTGAGCTTGTCCCGTTTCAGATCGATCAGGACATAGCAGCGGAGGAGCCGGTTGTAGAAAACGAGGTCGATATAGAAGTGGTCGTTGTCAAACGTAAAGCGTTTCTGGCGGGCCTCGAAAAGAAACCCCTTGCCGAGTTCGAGCAGGAACGTTTCCAGTTTGTCGATGATGGCGGATTCCAGGTCGTTTTCAGACCAGGAAGGCTTCTCCGCCAAATTAAGAAATTCCAAAACCAACGGGTTTTTGATCAGGTCCACCGCTTTTTCAACCACAAGCCCCTGTTCGGCAAGCCTTCGGATTTCGTTCTTGTTTCGACTGAGCGCCAGCCGTTCGTAGAGCGAACTCGCGATTTGCCGCTCCAGCTCCCGCACACTCCAATGGTTCTGAGCGGCTTCGATTTCAGAGAAACGTCGCTCGTCCGGGTTTTCGATTGTCAGAAGTGTCACGTAATGCGACCATCCGAGGGAGAATCGGTTGAGCAGGCGGGTTACTATATCTTGCCAGTCGCCCGCTTTTAATGCCACGCCACCCGATACCGCAGACACTGCCTGCGGTATCAGCAGGCGCTCTTTCGGAGGGAAACCGCTTCCCTCCGTGTTGAATTCCGCAGACAATGTCTGCGAAATTTCCTTTTGCGTCATGTAGAACTTTCGGCATTGCTCCAAGGACCGTGCCGAAAAGCCTCGCCCCAGCTGCATTCCTAGCTCATCCGACAGCCGCTTGATCAGATAAGCGCCATATTCCGCCCTGTCAGAGCCTTCTTGTTCATACTCAACGATATACCAACCAAAAAGCCAATTGCGGATCACGAGATGGATGTCCACGGTGCGGCCGGCTCGCCGCTGCATCTCCTGATGGGTCTGTTTGCAGAGATCGACAAGTTCTTTAAATCCATAATGAGTGATGTCGTTCATGGCGTGAAACCCATCCTTTCCAGGTGGCGACTCACTTTTGCCTCCAGCTCGGCCACGCGGCGCGTGAGTTGCGGCAGCGGCGTTTCGTAGCGTTCGGCCAATTCTTTCACACGCGAGGTGAGCGCCTGGTTGATGCGATCCATCTCCCCGTGGACGGCGGTCTCCAGGGCGGCGAGCCATTTGTCATCCACCACCAGCGATTTGATCTCCTCCTCGGTGAGTTTGGGATAATGGGCGAAGGCTTTTGTGTCCAGATCGGCCTCGGTGCCCTTGAGACGTTTTTTAAGGTCGGCTTCTTCCCTGTTCAGATTCAACCAATCATTGAGCACGGCCACTTCGTCTTTGGCCTCTCTATCGCCCTTGATTTCCTTCAGTCGGGCAGTGACGTTGCCCTTGTTCACCTTTTCCAGTTCGGAGAAAGCGCCCTCCTCCCCACCGTGCTCCTCTTCCAGTTCGGTTAAACGGGCGGTAACGCTTTCCAGCTCGGCTGCAAGTTGATCAATGACGGCCTGCTCCTTGGCAAAGTAGCGGGCAACAATGAGTGCTTTTGGCACCAGATCGCAGGCCCAGCCCTTATCTTTCTCCTTCCCCTTCTTATCCACCTCGATGATGCGGGTGGTCTCGGCTTTCCAACCGTCGGCTGTAATCAGATAGCAGTCGTCCTGCATAATATCGGCCCAATAGTCCATGAGGTGTTGATAAACGGCGTAGTGGCTGATAAGCGGCATTCCGGCGTAATGGGCCAGCAGGTCTTCGGCAAGCGCGGCAATGAGTTCCTTTGGATGAAAACCGGGCTGTAAAGCCTTGAGCGTTGCGGCGCTTTTTTGCCGCCAAGCAACGAAGTGGGTGTTCATTCCGGCAATAAAAGCGGCAAATTTCGGATGCTCGTAAATGGTTTTTTTGAGTTGGGACTGGATAATGGACAGCTGGGAGTAGTTTTCACGGAGCGGTTTGAAAATGCTGGATTTTAGAGTGGGCAGAGTCTTCCAGTATGTTTCAAGCGCGTCGATATCCCGGTTCGGGATGCCGCCTTGCAGATGGCCCGCGATATCCTGGAAATCTTCGGCCTGCTGGCTGTCGATGTAGCGCGGAAGGTTGAGATTGAAGTCATTGTTTTCGATTTCCTCGACGGCAACCAGTCGCGAAAATTGGGCGAGTTCAAGCTGCCGGTTGAAAACGTCCACAACCTTGTGGATGTCCTGAGCGCGCAGGCGGTTTTTGGGGCCGTCTTTCATGAATCCGCTGCTGGCGTCAATCATGAAGATGCCCTTGCGGGCCTGGGCGTCCTGCTTGTCGATAACGATGATGCAGGCGGGAATCCCCGTGCCGTAAAAGAGGTTCGGGGGCAAGCCGATGATGCCCTTAATGTAGCCCTTTCGAACGAGCGCGCGGCGAATATCCGCCTCGGCATTACCGCGAAATAGAACACCGTGCGGTAAAATACAGGCCCCTTTGCCGGTACTTTTGAGCGACCGGACAATGTGCAACAGATAAGCGTAGTCGCCCTGTTTCCCGGGCGGTGTGCCGAAAGGCTGAAAGCGGTCGTATGGATCATGCAACGGATCGATGCCCGTGCTCCAACGCTTGTCTGAAAAAGGCGGATTGGCGACCACGTAGTCGAAGGTCTTGAGGGCCTCTGCGTCCTTGAATTTCGGGTCGGAAAGGGTGTTGCCCTGCACGATGAGCGCCGTTGGGTTGTTATGCAGGATCATGTTCATGCGAGCCAGTCCGCTGGTGGCGGCATCTTTTTCCTGCCCATAGATGGTGACCGGCGTCCTGGCCTCATCAGCCACTTTAAGCAGAAGGGAGCCCGAGCCGCAGGTGGGATCATAGACAGTCGTATCGGCGCTGGTCTTTGCGTTACGAATGCCGATGATCTGCGCGATGATACGGCTCACTTCAGCCGGGGTGTAGAACTGCCCTTTGCTTTTGCCGCTCTCGGTTGCAAAGTGCCGCATGAGGTACTCGTAAGCGTCCCCCAGGATGTCGTCGCCGTCGGCCCGGTTTTTCGAGAAATCGAGCGCCTTATTTTCGAAAATAGCGATGAGATTGGTAAGACGGTCCACCATCTCTTTGCCGCTGCCGAGCTTGGTGGCGTCGTTGAAATCCGGCATGTCGGACAGTTTGTTGGCACTGGCCAGCGGGGCAAGGATCTTCTTGTTGATCTGGTCGCCGATGTCGGGCTTGCCCTTGAGTGCAACCATGTCCTTGAAACTTGCCCCGTCCGGTATGGTTATCGGCGCATAGGGCTGCCCGGCATATTTGTCGCTGACGTATTTGATGAACAGCATTACCAGGACATAGTCTTTATACTGACTGGCGTCCATGCCGCCGCGCAGTTCGTCGCAGCTGGACCAAAGGGATGAATATAGTTCGGATTTCTTCAGGGCCATGCATTTCCTCTTACTTTATTACACATATCCAACAGCTTTGTTGTCACGAGTCAAAGATAGATATTAAATAGCCGGCTTCTTATGGTTTCGGGAAACAAGCGTTTATATCTAATCTTAATGGCATGATGTTTCAATAAAAAATGAGCACCTCGTATAGCCGCCCTATTTGAAAACATCTGATCAAGACGGTTCGGCCCGGCGGTTACTATAATTGCAGAAATCAGATCAAGGTGAAAACTGTCTGAATTATTACGAAAAATAAGTAGCGTAGAAGCCATGAAATGGATAGATAAATTGTATAGCTGACGATAGATTGGTCAGGGTGGAAACGAACGGCGCTTTCACCCTGATGATTCCTGAGATATCCACTCAAAAAGCACAAATATCAATCACATCCTGAATCCTGTGATAAGTCTGTAGTATCCAATTATTGAATAAATGTGGCATGAAGATTTTTTTGGGCATTACCCTCATATCCAGTCGGTCCGGTGCGGCGGGCTCCGGGTTCATTTTTTGGGCGGTTTGCCTACCGGGGTGTGGTTTTCTGGTAGGTGGTAGACGACGCTGTTTATCCCCTTGCTCGGGAAGGGGGGCACTGACCAAGCAGGGGACAATTAAGATCATGGCAAAAAGCCCGCGCATTCTAGGAAGGGGATGAGCGTATTCGGGGCAATGGTGAATTTACCGGGTTTCCATTTTCCTAGGTTCCACAAAATGTAGCATGGACAACTTGCTCCGGTCCGGGGGCTGATTTATAGCTGTTGAACCGTTTCTGCTCTGCATAAGGCTTCTTCAGCACTTTGTTCATCTCATGAAAAAGGCTGAAGTCCCCCGTCAACGCCGACTCAATCACCTGCTCGATCTTGTGGTTTCTGGGGATAAAGACCGGATTAACCCGGTTCATTTGTTCCCGGATGTGCCGGGGTTCCAGATCCTGAAGTTGAATCCTTTTTCGCCATAACGGCTGAAAATCCTGGAACTCCCCGGTCTGTTCAAAAAAATCGGAATCGGCATCATTCGTTAACAGGTTGGCCAGATTTCGAAAACTTAGCGTATAATCAAGCTGCTGTGCTTCAAGATAAAGAAGCCATTTACGAATTAGATCCCGGTCTTGCGGCTGTTCATCGTCGAAGATTCCCAGTTTTTTTCTCATTTTGAAGGTAAGCCGTTGGTCAAAAAGATTGCCGAAAAAATCCAGCTCCTTCTTATACATCTCAATTTCCTCTTTTGAACCATGATTGGAGAGGAGAATCAGGCAATTGGCAAGCCGGGACAAGTTCCAAAGGGTGATTTGGGCCTGGTTGGCATAAGAATAACGGCCGAATTGATCGATGGAGCTGAACACCTGATTGAAACGAAATTGATCCATGAAAGCACAGGGTCCGAAGTCGATCGCCTCCCCTGCAATGGACATGTTATCCGTGTTCATTACGCCGTGAATAAAGCCCACCGCCATCCAACTGGTTACCAGTTCAACCTGTGCATGGCCGACCTTGCGGAAAAATTGAAGATAGGCCTCAGAATCGTTTTGAATTTCGGGGTAATGGCGTTTGATGGCGTATTGGGTTAAAATCTCTAAATTTTCCATGTCTTGGCGAGCAGCAAAATATTCAAAGGTGCCGATACGAAGATGACTTGAAGCCACTCTGGTTAACATGGCCCCCGGAAAAGCCTTGTCCCGGTAAACCAGTTCGCCTGTTTTGGCCGCAGCCAGGGCGCGGGTGGTAGGCAGCCCCAGAGTATGAAGAGCCTCGCTGACGAGGTATTCCCTCAGCACGGGACCGAGGGGTGCTTTTCCGTCTCCAAGGCGTGAAAAGGGCGTTCTACCGGAGCCTTTGAGTTGAATATCGTAACGCCGTCCTGATGGATCCAGAACTTCCCCCAGCAACAGCGCCCGGCCATCCCCGAGCTGGGGGACGAAATGACCGAACTGATGACCGGCATAGGCAAGGGCGATGGGTTCTGAACCGGGCAACAATTTTTGACCCGTAAATATTTCCCCCAGTTCATTGTCTGTAAGCGATTCTAGTGGAGCCCCCAGTTGTCGCGCCAACTCGATATTCCACTTTATAAGTTCCGGTTTCGGGGCCTTGGCCGGAGCCACCCTGGCATAAAATAGTTCCGGAAGTCGAGAATACGTATTGTCAAAGCTAATCATTTGTCTTCTTTCTTCAAAATTTGCCGCGGTAATAGGCAAACTGCCGAACACCGGGGAGAAAAAGCCCTTCCAGTTCGGAGCGCTCCCGCTCGTCAAGAGGCTCTCCTTGGGCTGCACCGACCAACGCCCTCACTTCTTCGGGTGAGGAGCACCCCACAATGATCAAATCCACCCCGGAATGCAGCGCGTAATTCAAGAGTTTTTCCGCAGTAGCGCCACGTTGCGGCTTAACATAATGCCCGCCACCCAGGCACTTCATCCCGATAACGGCCATGTCTTTTTCACGGGCCCGCCCGGCCACATCGTCCAAGAATCCTCCCAGATGAACCTCCGCGGGATTGGCGGGCAAAAGCACCGAATCCAGAGGCCAGTTTTGTACGCAAATCTTCAGGACACCGGGATCATGATGCCCTGAGACTCCGATATGTTTCACCCTTCCTTGTTCCCTGGCCTGAACAAAGGCGTTGAGGGCCCCGTCCGGGGCCTCGATCCTTCGGACATCCGCCAAGGTCCGAACGTCGTGGATCTGCCACAAGTCCAGTGTGCTGCTGTGCAAGATCCGGAGGGTCTGCTCCAAATCCTGCATCGCTCCGTCGAAGTTGCGCTGTGCTGATTTGCTCGTGTGGAATACCCGGGCCCTGGTTTCGGGTTCCTCGCTCCAGATAGATCCCAGATAGGCTTGACTGCCGGAATATGCCGGTGCGGTGTCGAAGTAAGTGATGCCCTGCTTTAAAGCTTCCCGGATAACCTCTCCGGCCTCTGCGTCCCGTCCGTAAGTTCTGAGAACACCTTCGCCGCCAAGGCCGATCCTGGTTACCCGGGGACCTTTCGAAGTAAATTTTATTTCAGGCAATGCGGCCATTGTACCCCCCCCTTTTTTACCTTCCAACCATCTCTATATTTAATGATGATCATGACCTTATGGCTTGGCAACCGGAAAGATCGAAGAAAGTTTGCAGGTGTCCGGCCCGCCATTCGACGCACCGGCGGGCCGGCGAAGCGCTTCGGAAGGGTTAGCCGTTCACGCCCTTGGCGATGCGGTCACCAATTTCCTTATCGATATGGCGCCAGTATTCGAACGCACGCTTCAGAACGGGCTCGGACACGCCTTTCTTGAGGTGTCCGACAACATTGGACACCAGCCGGTCACGCTGTCCATCGTCCATTACCTCGCGCACCAAGGTGCCGGGCTGTGTGAAGTTATCGTCATCCTTTCGCAAGGTATACGCGGCGCGGATGAACTCACCGCCGGCCTTCCAAACCGCTGCCTCCGGATAGCGCTTGCTATCAGCCGCCGGGCCGCCCTTCGAGTTTGGCGCGTACACGGGATCGGAGACGTTCTGGACCCGCATCGCCCCGTCCTTGCTGTAACTGTGAACCGGTACCTTGGGCCGGTTAACCGGTATCTGCTTGTAGTTGACGCCCAGGCGGGCACGGTGAGCGTCGGCGTAAGAAAAGAGGCGGGCGAGCAACATCTTGTCCGGGCTGACACCGATCCCCGGCACGAGGTTGTTCGGTTCGAACGCCGCCTGCTCGATCTCGGTGTGGAAGTCGGTCGGGTTTCGGTCCAGGGTCAGCCGGCCGACCTCATGCAGCGGGTAGTCTCCATGCGGCCAGACCTTGGTCAGGTCGAAGGGGTTAAACCGGTAGGTCTCGGCCTCTTTAAAGGGCATGATCTGCATCCGCAGTGTCCAGCTGGGGTAATCCCCGCGTTTAATCGCCTCGAACAGGTCGCGCCGGTGGTAGTCGGCGTCAATGCCGGCGATCCGGTCAGCCTCCTCCTGAGTAAGAAAGTCGATACCCTGATCGGTCTTGAAGTGGTACTTCACCCAAAAGCGCTCGCCCTTTGTATTGACCCACATGTAAGTGTGGCTCGAGTAGCCGTTCATATGCCGCCATGTCTTTGGAATTCCACGGTCTCCCATCAGCCACGCAACCTGGTGAGCCGATTCGGGCGACAGGGTCCAAAAATCCCACTGCATGTCATGATCGCGCAGGCCGTTGTCCGCCCGGCGCTTCTGGGAACGGATGAAGTGCTGGAACTTCATGGGGTCACGCACGAAGAAAATCGGGGTGTTGTTGCCCACCATGTCGTAGTTGCCCTCGGTGGTGTAAAACTTCAGCGCGAAGCCACGCGGGTCCCGCCAGGTATCAGGACTGCCGCGCTCGCCGGCGACCGTGGAGAACCGGATCAACGTATCCGTCTTCGTACCCGGCTGGAACACCGCGGCCTTCGTGTAGACGCTGACATCGCTGGTCACCTCGAAGTGTCCGAATGCCCCGGCCCCCTTCGCGTGAGGCTGTCGTTCCGGAATCCGCTCCCGATTGAAGTTGGCCATCTGCTCGATGAGGTAGTGGTCCTGCAGCAGAATAGGGCCATCCGGCCCCACGGTGAGCGAGTACTCGTCGCTGGCTACGGGGATTCCGGCATCGGTTGTGGTAAATTTGCGATCGTCGTTTTTCATGGTAATGCCTCCTTTGTATGAAAATCTCCTGATAACCCCGAGTTTCTAATTTAGAGTATGACTATCGTTGAGTTGCAAATCCGGGTAAATGGGTTGAACCCATTATTTTAATCCGGTTGACAAAGTATTTTAGAGGAATATTAACCAGAAGGGCCGTTCATCATTGATGGCGGGGGATCACGTCCATAACTTTTAATGGCTTCATGCGGATTTTGCCGATAGGTTATGGCCGGTATTGGCATAGATCGCCTTGAGCAGATCGGAAGCGGACGCGGCTTTGTTCAAGAAGGCCTCGGCCCCCGCCTCAAGAATGGCCCTTGAGATCTGTTCATCCTCGTACATGGATAATCCGATCACGCGGATCTGGGGCAGTTCGGCCTTGATTCTGTGGGTCGCTTCTATTCCGTCCATCTCCGGCATAGAAATGTCCATAAGGACGACATCCGGTCTTAGACGACGGGCCAGATCAACCGCTTCATAACCTGTTGTCGCTTCACCCGCCAAGATGATTCCCGGCCGCCCCGTAATCAACCGGATCAATCCCTGGCGAATTACCAGGTGATCATCGGCGAATAAGACACTGATCCCTTTCACACCGGCAATTTCCGGGTCTTTGACAGGTGTATCAGGCGGCGGTTCGGTTTTGAGATCGAACGGAGACATCGAATCGATTTTGGAAACACCCAGGGGAAGCGCCAAGATGAAACGGCTGCCTCGACCAGGCTCACTTTCGATCACCAGGCTGCCTCCGATATAACTGGCTCGTTCCTTAATGCTCAGCAGCCCCAAGCCTACCACTGGTGTGGAGGGTTCCAAAACATTGGAATCAAACCCGCGCCCCTGGTCGCTCACGATAGCGATGACGTTGTCTGTAGAACCGGATATGACGATCCGGGCACTCTTCACATGGGCATGCTTTACGACATTGAATAATAGCTCTTGAATCGCGCGGAACATGAAAATCTTGATGGGCATGCTTTCAACGGTCTGTCCCGCGGCAGCTTCCAGATAGACCCGCAGTCCGAACTGTTTCTTCATTTGCTCGGCCAGCCATTTCAGTGCGTCTATCAGGCCGGAGTGGTACAAAACCGCCGGGCTTAATTCATGCGACAGGCGACGAGCTTTGGTGATGGATTCCTCCAGAAGATGGGTTACATTCTCCAAGATGGGTTCGGCGACGAGGTTTGGGCGAAGCGCCTGCAACTGAAAACGGGCGGCCGCTAATATTTGCTGTAAATCTTCATGCAACAAATGGGCAATCCGCCGCCGTTCACGCTCTTCGGTCTCGATCAACTCGACCGCCAGGGATTGAAGTTGTTTTGTCCTGGCATTGGCCAGTGCGGTGCGATCAGCCACCCGCTGCTCCAGGGTTTCATTCATTCGCCACAGTGCCTCTTTGGTTTTTGCACTCTCCTCCTCCCGCAGCTTCTTCTGAATCCAGGCATAGAGCAACGGAGCAATCCGCCCGGCCATGGCATCCAGCAGCACCCGGTCGGCTTCGATATAGCCGCCCTCTTTATTGGCAAGGTTCAACAACCCAATCACTTCGCCATGAAAAATGATGGGGGCTGCCAGATTATTACGAATGGGTGGATGGCCGGCTGGTACCGAAGACGCTTCGTTGGTATAAAATGGACGTTTCTCCCGCAGGGCACGGGCCCACAGTCCCTTCCATTTCTCGGGCGGGTAGTGAATGCACTTGCCGGCAACCTCGCACTCATCAAGCATCCTGGTCAGACTGGGGCAGGTCAGGTGGCCCGGCTCGGTTATGTATCCAAACACACCGTGCCGGCTGGATAGCCCCTCTTGCACGAGTTTCAATACCTGATCGAACAACTCATCGCCGCTCGCCTCGGCGAACACACGCAGGATGCGGTTGACCAGTGCGATCTCACGGTTTTCCTGCACGAGTTTCAGCTCCGCGATCTTACGTTCGGTGATATCCATTTCTGATCCTGCCATGCGCACGACACCTCCGACGGCATCGCGTTTGGCCAGGCCGCAATCGAAGACCCACTTCCAAGAGCCATCTTTACAGCGGATGCGGTATTCTTCCGAAAAAGAAGGCGTTTTACCGTTAAAATGAGCTTGCAACGCGGTGAAAACTCGACTTGTATCCTCCGGATGAATATTACTGCTCCATTCTTCCTCTCTGTCACTGACGTCTTCATCGGTTAAGCCTCGCATTGACTTCCAATGCGATGAAAATACAACGCGTTTATTGAGAACGTCCCAGTCCCAGATGGCGGCGCCGACACCGGCGAACACCAGTTCATACCGTTCGATCTGTTCTTCCAGCCTGGCCTGGGTATCATGGAGAACCGTCTCCAACGGGAAACCCCAGACACGAGAATCCCGAACAGCTGTGATTACTGCAATCAGAATATAAATCCCGCCGAGAATCTGGGCGGTGCGACCGGTCCATCCCAACAAGGTCCCCTGGGCGGATTGCATCATTACACCCAATAATCCAACCGCAAGCAAGGCCAAGCCATTTGCATACCAATACAAAAAAGCCGATGGCGATCTATGGTATTGCTTTCCCATCAGCCATGCGGTGGTGATGAACATGCCGATGGCGCTCCCTAATCCAACCTGTCGTATGGTGGTTCCACCCGAATTTTGAATAAAAAATACCGGCGTCCATCCGGCGAGGGTCGCAATCGCCACCAAGCCTATGATACCCATGGTGCAGGTGTAGGCCCCTACAAGCCATAGGCCGGGTTCTCTGGTGGTGCCATTCGACCGGGTACTGATGATTGCGGCCGTAATATGACAACCCGCCGATAACATGACACCCAGGTTGTGGATCGTCACACTCACATTGGCACCGTACTCAATAAAGACGGTAGCGACAATTGTGGCGAAACCCCATAACAGCAACCCGCACCCCAGCATCATCAGTTTCAGCTCTCCGTTGACAAGGAAGGCCCGGGCTGCCAAATAAGCGGCTATCAGGGACGCAAGCATGATAAAAATGAAATTGAGTGCGAGAAGAAAGTATGGCGATTCGTAGGAGCTCGTTACATTCCATCCCAACAGCAAGAACATGACACCTAAAAAAACAGGAATGGGTAACCATGCCCATCGCAGGCAACGGGCTTGTGGAATATCATGAGAAGCCATTTCGTCATCCTGTGTTCGTGAAGTTGGAGGATATCAGGAGAACGGATCAATAGCAATTGAAGAATGAAGTTATTCAGGGTGTTCAATTTAATGGCATGGGCATGACACGGGCGTAACTATCATATTGTGGGTATCACTACATTCGGCGGGTTCAACAACGTTAGATAGGCCTTGACGATCATGAGCCCGTCAGACGCTGTTCAAATAAACAATGCCGGTAACGGCGCTGAAGCGGAAGGCGGTTTCCCTATGGGGACGGCTATCAAATAACCAAGGGGGACGCGATTCGGGTCCGGCCTAACGGATTTCCGGGTTCTGCTTTTCCTCGAGAATGGGCTTTAAGTAGGTTTTCGTGAAATAAGCGACCCCGATCTTGTTAAAATGCATATGGTCATAGAAATAGCGAATATCCCGAACCGATGCCACGAGATTATGATACGCCACCCGATCCTCCCGGGAAACGGCCTTTAATTTCTCATCCACCTGTTTTGCGCCGGGAAAGTCATCCATCAGAATCGGCAGCATGATATACGTGATACGGCTGTTGTTCGCTCCGGCCAACGCATTGATCACATGCAAAAACCGGCTGTACGTCTCAAGGCGATCCGGTTTATACAGGCTCAAGTAATGTTTCCGGGCCTCTTCTTGTTTACGGGATTGATGGCTTTCAGGGTTAACTCGGATAAGCCGGGCTCGCTGTATCGGGTAAAGTGTTCCCAGTCATCCTTTGCAATCATTTGAATGTAGGAAAAAATGCGATCCGATGGGTACCCCCGTTGAATCAGTTTCCATAGGATAAAAAGCTCAAAGGGCTCGTCCCTTAAAAAGAAATTATTATTCTCATTGTTGATGGCGCAAAAAAATACCCAGGGATCGATCAGATAGACAATGTGTTCGACGGTATTTCCCCGATGATAAAAATTCGCAAGGTGCAGCTCCGAGATATATATGAAGCCAATCCATAGCCTGTTTTCCAGCACCAAAGCCCAAAGTGTAGATTTATCAACAGTAAGTGTAGCGTTATCAACAGTTGCGTCCATTTATCGTGCCCATTTATGGACTTCAAGCGACACCCAATTAATATTCTTTATAATTAAAAAAACAGATAGATATATTTATTTTGCATACATGGTTCAAATTTTGCGAACATAAATAAAAATCTCTCATTCCACATATTTTGGAGATCATCTTATACGCTGACTTACCATCACCAACCAAGATACGATTTGCAGAAAGGATAAAAAATGAACGGTCTAATGATGGATCTACCCCTGTTGTTATCTCGAATGATCGACCACGCCGCCGAGTTTCATGGAGATACCGAGGTGGTCGGCCGCAGGTTAAACAACCGGATCGAAAGAAGAAATTATCGAACTTTGAGAAAACAGTCGGCCAAACTGGCAAATGCGCTTATGGCGAAAGGGTATGGTGTCGGCAGCAAAATGGGATCTCTGGCATGGAATACAATTAACCATATCGAGGTGCACTACGGCGTTATGGGGATCGGGGCCTCCCTGCACACCATGAACCCGCGCCTGACCATTGAGCATCTGGCCTATATGGCAAACAAGGTGGATAATGCCCTCATCTTTGTGGATGCGGACACGATCCGGCTCGCTGAACAACTTGAGGATAAATTGCCGAATCTGAAGGGATGGGTTTTTTTGGATGAAGAAGAGCCTCTGCCGCCGACCACGCTTAGCAATATCATATCCAAATCCGAACTGGTAAAAGATGCGCCGGAAGACATCGAATGGCCGCAATTTGACGAACGTCAGGCGGCGACGATCTGTTTTACGTCGGGTACGACTGGATTGCCCAAAGGCGTTGTTTATTCCCATCGAAGCACAACCTTGAGTTCGTTGAATATGACCATTGCCACCGCCGATAGTTTCATCAATGGTGAATTAACGGTCATCATGCCGATAGCACCCATTTTTCACGCAAATGGCTGGCTGATGCCGTTTACGGCACCCATGAATGGTTACAAGCTGGTTTTGCCCGGCCGCGATTTTTCACCTCGGGGACTGATTGATCTGATTAACAGTGAAAAAGTCACCCTGGTCGGTGCAGTACCCACGGTGTATATGGATATTTTTGCAAACTTAAAGCCGGGGGAGACCTTTACGGCATTGAGAGCCGCTTTGATTTCGGGGACAAGAGCGCCGGACCCATTATTCGACCTTTTTGATAAACACGGCATCAAAGTTGGCCAGCAATGGGGGATGACCGAAACACCCGGATGCACCCACGGCACCTTACCACCGGGCGCCAATGAATTGCCGGCACAGGAACGAGAAACCATGCGAAGAAGAACGCAAGGATGCGTCTCCTTTTTCGTTCAGCATCGGATTGTCGATGAAGAGGGGAAGAAACTGCCCCATGACGGCGTTGCCTGCGGCGAAATGCAGGTCAGGGGCAACATCGTGGCCGGCGGCTACCTTGGGCAAGGTAAAGAAGAGATGGTTGACTGGTTGAGTTCCGGTGACATTGCCTGTATTCATCAGGACGGCCGGGTTGAAATAGTAGACAGAAGCAAAGATGTCATCAAGTCGGGGGGCGAATGGATCAGCACGCAAATGCTTGAGAGCGCGGCCCTGGGGCATTCAAGCATCCAACGTGCGGCGGTCATCAGTATACCACATCCCCGATGGCAGGAAAGGCCGTTGATGCTCTGCACATTAAAACCCGGAAAAATGTGCACGGAAACGGAATTGCGCGACCATTTGAAAGAAAAAGTGGCCCACTGGTGGCTGCCGGACAGAATAGAATTTATTGAAGAAATGGCGCTGACCACCACCGGTAAAATTGACAAAATAGCACTGAGACGCCAATATGCGGGCAGGTCTTCGCAGATGGTAAAATAGGGATGCAGCACGCTCAATTAAATTCATATGATGCCCATGTTCATGTCCACACATCTGCCATGGATATTTCGGAAGGCATTATCATAGCACAACAATACGACATTGCCGGTGTAGAGTGCCGAATTTAAAATAAACCAAAAGCAGCCGAATTATCTAAATAAATTGAAACCGGGAAAAATTTTCATCATAAAGGAGCCTCCTGAAAGGGAGGCTTTTTTTATTGGAAATGGAAAAGGGGGCACGGGTTTTGGCGGACTAAACTCTTCCATTTTCACCATTTCCTTTAAGTGCTTGTTGATTACCGGTTTCATCCAGAATGACGGAATCAGTCAACGGAACATGAAAGCGGTTGGATTTGGATGCGTATTCGCGTATATGAAGCCAATCCGTGTGTATTGCGCTATTGGCAATTGTGGAAGGGGAGACACACCCCGGGTGCCTACCGTGAGAGGGCGTGGCTGCGATGAAGACGGCTTTTTTTCGATTTTATGAAGCGTTAAACGATTTTTTGCCGCAAAAAAGACGTAACCGTGAGTTTTCCTGTGATTTTGATGGAAGGCCCACCGTGAAACACCTGATCGAGTCTATCGGGGTGCCGCATACGGAAATCGATGTCATTCTGGTCAACGGGGTATCCGTTGATTTTAAGCATTATGTCGCTAATTCCGACCGGATTGCCGTTTATTCCGTATTTAACAGCCTGGATATTAAGCCGATTTTTCGGCTTGGGCCCACGCCGCCAAGACCGGCGGCTTTTATTCTCGATGTGCATTTGGGAAAGCTTGCCCGAATGCTGCGGTTACTCGGATTTGATGCTTTGTATCGAAATGATTATGAAGACTCCCGGATTGTTCAAATTGCGGCCGCCGAGCACCGGATTGTGCTCACCCGGGATGTGCAACTGCTAAAGGCCAAGATGGTAACGCATGGATACTGGATACGGGCCATGAACCCCGAGGCGCAAGTCGTCGAGGTGCTTCGCCGGTTTGATCTTTTTAATCAATTTGGGGCTGTTCCCCGGTGCCTGGCCTGCAATGGCGTGATTCATGAAACCTCCAAAGAAGCCGTGTGGCACTTGCTTGAGCCCAAGACCAAGATCTATTACCGGGAATTTTTTCAGTGCGCCGATTGCGGCCGGGTATATTGGAAGGGGACGCATTTCCCGCGCTTAAAAGAGAAAATCGACCGGTGGCGAGCATTGCCATCCACATGCATTATAAATGGATAATACATGAATTCACAGTCCCGGGTGCTTCTGATTCATCCGCCGGTGGTGCGGCCCTGCGAGCCGCCGCCGGGCATTGCCCGGCTGGCCGGCGCATTGGCGTGGCACGGGGTTGAATGTGAGATACTGGATGCCAACATCGAGGGGCTCGAGTACTTATTGAACTCCCCAGCGCCGGCCATGGATACCTGGACCCGTCGCGCCGTCACGGGTATTCAACGGAATTTGAATGCGTTGCGGGAACCGGGCACCTACACCCGGTTGGACCGTTATCGCCAGGCGGTTTTGGATTTGAACCGGGTGCTCACCCAAAAAGGAAAGACCGCTGATGTGGAAATCACCTTATCCAATTATCAGGATGCCGCGCTTTCCCCATTGAACAGCGGGCATCTCCTATCGGCCTTTGAATCGCCCGAGAAAAACTGCTTTTTTCCTTATTTTGAAAACCGGTTGCGTGAATTGATCACGGCGAAACGGCCTGACCTGATCGGAATTTCAGTTAATTTTTTACCCCAGGCCTTGTGCGCGTTTGCCATGATCGGGGCGTTAAAACGGCTGGATTCGAAAGTTCGGATTATGATGGGCGGCGGATTGGTGACCTCCTGGATGAAGCGGCCCGAATGGCAAAACCCATTTTCCGGCATTATTGACACGCTCGTGTGCGGTCCGGGCGAGCAGGCGTTGCTGGCTGCCCTGGGGATAGTCATTACGGATGAGTATCCCCTTCCTTGTTTTGATGGATTTTCCCTGGACGCCTATCTTTCTCCCGGAAGGGTGATGCCCTATAGCGCCTCTTCGGGGTGCTACTGGCGAAAATGTGCGTTTTGCCCCGAACGGGCGGAAAAAAATCCCTATCGGCCGATTCCGCCGGCGCTGGTGCTGACGCAATTGACCTTTCTGGCCGATCGGTATCGGCCCGCCCTCATTCATTTGACGGACAATGCCGTAAGCCCGGCCCTGCTTAAAGCCCTTGCCGGCGCGCCGCGAATCGCTCCCTGGTACGGATTTGTCAGAATTACGGCGGCGCTGGTGGACCCGGAGTTTTGCCGAAGGTTAAAACGGTCTGGGTGTGTGATGCTTCAGGTTGGGCTTGAGTCGGGATCCCAGCGCGTGCTGAATGCCTTTGGCAAGGGGATCGATCTGACCCTTGCCGCAAAGGCGCTGGACTGTCTGAAAGCGGCCGGCATCGCCACCTATGTTTACCTGCTATTCGGAACTCCTTGGGAAACCGAGGCGGATGCTGAAAAAACGCTCGCCTTTACCGTGGTCCATCACCGGGCCATCTCGTTTCTGAACCTGGCGGTTTTCAATTTGCCCGCTTATGGGCCCGAGGCGGATTTGTTGCTTACCGGCGATTTTTACGACGGGGATCTGTCCTTGTATCGCAACTTTTCGCATCCTTCGGGCTGGGATCGGCACCGCGTTCGGCAGTTTTTAGATAAAAAGTTCAAGCGCCACCCGAATGTCGCGGATATTGTTCGCCGTGATCCGCCGGTGTTTACCTCCAATCATGCCCCTTTTATACAAACCGTTTCGTCATCTCATCGATGAACCTATCCACATTTTCAGCGGTAATGCCGAGCCGCGTACAGGTGTCTTGAACCTTTTGATAGCGGTGAGGGCGCTGCATGTCGGATAGTTGGGACAGGATGCCCATGCGCCTGCCCACGATGTAGATACACTGATCCGCGGGCGGCAAGGCCAGAAAGGTCTTTATAACGCCCGTCATGGCCGGTTTATCCCCGGGCAGGGTGCCTTCTATTTCCTGGAACAGATTTAGAACATGATCGCTTTTCACCGTGCTGGTAATACCGTTAAGATGTTCGAGAAACAGAAGAATTTCCCCGGCGGTTTCGATTTCCGTGCATTTTTGAAAGTCGCCGGCCGCAAGTACCTGATAAAGACAGGATTGGTTGGGAACCGTGAGGGAGCGAAGCCGAATAAAGTCCGGGTTGATTTGGTTCAACGTATATGCCGTTTCCATGGCGTGCTCGGTGGACAGGGCTTTTCCACCGAGACCCGGCATCACGTATTCGGATAATTCCATGCCTGCCTTTTTCACCTTCAAGCCCGCCTTGATGTGGGTGGCCTGGTCAACGCCCTTGGATATCATTTTCAATACGGCATCGGCACCGGATTCCAGCCCGATGTGGATTCGGTTCAACCCGGCTTCCCGCATGGCCCCAAGATCATCGTCATGAATGCGGGCGATGGTGCGGGACCGCGCATAGGAAGTGATCCTTTCCACCCACGGAAAGCGTTTTTTCAGATGCCGCAAAATGTGGATTAACGCCTCCGGCTTTATAATCAGGCTGTTGGCATCCTGCAGGAAAATGGATTGCATGCCGGTGCTTGCCCAATGGTATGCGGCTTGAAAGGCCATGGTGTCTTTAGGGATGATGTCATCGGCGACGGCTACCGCCCGTTCCCGGGTTATGGGCTGAGACGCATCGGCGTTTTTAAAGAAACCGGAGAGATACCGGTGAACGCGATCAATATCCTCGATCACATGGGCGACGGGGCGCAGGGAAAATTGCGTTGTTTTATAGATCGTGCAAAAGGTGCACCGGTTCCAAGGGCAATTGCGGGTGACGCGTATTAGAAGGCTGTACGCCTCGCTGGGCGGCCGAATCGGGCCTTGCTCAAAGCCCTGGTACCCGGCCAGTTCGTTATGGGGGAAAGTCATCTGTATCTCCTGCATTATTTCGGCGCCATTGACTGTGGCGGATGTGTTTGATTAAACTGCCGACGGCCCTTGTTCCCGCGATACAAATAAGGAGCGCCGTTTAACATGAGCCTTGTAATGAATATTAATAACAAGCGCTATAATTGATCAACCTTTTGGTATTGTTTTTATTTAACGTGGGGGCGCGTTGACTGCAAAACCCCACCGGATTGGCGGTGCTTAACAAATTTATTTTAATTTAAATTTAATGGGGTTAGGTGTAAAAAAGATTGCAAGTGCGTGGAATTTCTTGAAAGCGCCCGGTGGGAATGTTAGATCCATAATCAGCAACATACACGAAAAAGCAGGCTATGCCAGCCTGAAAGCCGCTTCCGGGCTGAAGGCCTCAGCGCTTTTTGGAATCCTCTGTGTTGATGTGGTTGTTTTCGTTGTCAATATGTTGTTACCATGCGGCTTGGAGATGAGTATGCGCATTGCAGGAGGCCCTGACGAATGACGAAAGAACAATCGCCTGATTTGCAGGTGGCAATGCTGAGGGACCACATTTCCAAGCAAGGACTGGAAAATCAAAAGCTTCAACAGCAGGTGACGCAACTGGCGGCGTTAAACCGTTTTGCTCAGGAGGTCACCCGTTATCTTTCCGTTGACGAGGTGATCGGTTGCGCCCATCGACAAATCCAATCCTTTATCAACCCGGATGTCGTCCTCAGTTTTCTTAAGCAGGGCGACAGCCTTATCTGCCTGAATCCGGGAAAAGGCATTCATCCGGTTGAAATCAATTCTCCCATTAAGAAAAAGGTGGGGCAGTGTTTATGCGGGATCGTGGCTGAAACCGGTAATCCGCTCTATTCGATTGATATTCACCGGGATGAACGATGTACCTTAACTGAATGCAAGGACGCAGGGTTGACCTCTTTCGCCGCATTGCCCCTTTTTGCCGGCATGCGGACGATCGGTGTGATCGCTCTGGCATCCCGTCAAAAAAGGGATTTCTCGGAGCAGGACGCCTTCTTGAGGACCCTTGCCGCGCATGTCGGAAGCAGCCTCTATAACGCGGAACTCTATGAGCAGGTTCGGCAGCAGGCGGATGTGTTAAAAGAGATGTTGATTCAGCATGAGCAAATGGAAAGGGCGCTTGAGCAGGAGGCGTCTTTTCGAAAAGCGATTGTCGAGCGGGCTTCCGAAGGCTTTTGTGTTTGCCGGCGCATCAAGGATAAGCCTTTTTTGCACTTTTCCGTCTGGAACGACCGAATAACCGAGATCACCGGTTATAGCATGGAGGAAATCAACCGGCACGGGCCGGGGCGTATGATTTTAAGGGCGCCTGATGGTGGGCTTCCTCAAAAAGATACCATTAAGCGAATGTTGCGGGGAGAGGAGTGTCGGCTGAATGAAGTGGAAATCATTCGATCCGACGGCGAGCGGCGGATTGTGAGTATTTCGACCGCCGTTCTCACATCGGATCAGGCGGTTCCGCACATTCTTGCGATTATTCAGGATGATACCGCGCGTGCCGCGTCAATGGACGCCCTGTTGAACGCCAAGAAATTCGAAGCGGCCGGCGTGATGGCAGGTGGCATTGCCCATGATTTTAACAACCTGCTGACGGTTATTCTTGGCAGCATTTCGCTGGTTCGAGAGGAGGCCGGTTGGGTTCGCTCCGTGTTGCCGCTGCTGAATCAGGCTGAACAATCGTGTATGCAAGCCAAGGATTTAACAATGAAACTCATCACTTTTGCCACCGGCGGCACACCGCAGAAGCGAATCGGGAACATTGAAAATCTGCTTCGGGATACGGTCAAGCTGACACTTGCCGGTACAAGCTTTCAAGAAGACGTGAAGGTTTCCAAAGGGCTTTGGGCGGTTGAGTTTGATGCGGAACAAATAACGGATGCGTTACGTCACGTGCTTGCCAATGCGATGGATGCTTCAAAAGAGGGGGGGCGTATTGAAGTTCAGGCTGAAAATTGGGAGCCGCCTTCCCTGGAAGAAGCCAAAAGGCTTTCCCTGAGTTTGGGCAAGTTCGTTCGGGTATCGGTCAGGGATTTTGGAAGGGGGATTGCCGAGGAAGATATTCATCGCGTGTTCGACCCTTATTTTTCCACAAAGGAAAAGGGAAATCGCAAGGGGATGGGACTCGGGCTGACCACCACCTATTCTATCATGAAAAACCATGGGGGGCAGGTGGTGATTTCTTCAGAAAGGGGCGCGGGGACAACGGTGACGATGTGTTTTCCGGCTAAAGAGGCGTGCCTTGAGACACCGCCTGCGCCTCGGGCGGAACACTCGGGCGCGAAAAAAAGAATTCTGGTAATGGAGGACGAGGCTATTTTGGCAACGCTTGCCGGCAACATGCTTTCCCATCTTGGATATGAACCCACGATCGTAACGAATGGGAAAGAGACTTGCCAATGGTACCGGAAAGCGATTGAAGAAGGTGCGCCCTACGATGCAGTCATTCTGGATCTCACCATCAAAGGCGGCGCAGGGGCTGAAAAAGCGCTTCAGCAACTTAAGGAAATCGATCCCGGCGTTCGGGCCATCGTTTCCAGCGGGCATGTCAATGCGCCTGTCATTCTTGAATATTCCCGGTACGGTTTTAATGCCAGGATCGTAAAACCCTATACACTGGTTCAGCTCAGAGAGACGATAGCGGCGGTGCTGAAAGATAAAACCGGTTGATTCCCTGACGGATTTACCTGGTCATCAATTTTCCCTGGTGACGGCAAACCTGCGTGCCCCCACCCTTCATGGATTAAAACCCGTTATCACGGCTTATTTGCGGGACGGTGGCGCCATCGTGCTATCGGGGATAAAGCAGAATGAATGCGCGGATATCAAAACCAGTTATGAGGATGCGTGCATGTCCTGCCGGTGGGAAGAAACGGAAAAAGACTGGGCCGGCTTGGTTTTTTCCCAACGAAGATTGTATCTTGACAAGTGAATGAATGATTTGAACCATCGCGCAACAAAGGGGAGTAGCTGAATCAGTGGCTATCGTCAACACGGCCTGAAAATCCGGTACCACTGGTTAGAGAATTCTAACAAGCAAGACCTTTGCCACCGGGTAATCCGTGGCAAAGGTCTTTTTATTTGGGTGAACCCGAACCGGTTGCCCCCGACCTGAATCGGCGGGCCGATAAACGAGGAGTCCATGAGCGAAGATGGAGCAGTGGCACGGCACACGATGAGCACGGCGCAAGCGCTGGCGGAAATCAATTCATCCCTGACGGGGATTGCGCCGGAAGAAGCCGAAATGCGGTTGCAGCGGTTCGGACCGAACGAACTGGTCGAAAAAAAAGGGAAAACCGCCTTAAGCATGCTCCTGGATCAATTTTCGGATTTTCTGATTATGATCCTTATCGCCGCGGCGCTCATTTCTGGGTTCATCGGCGAGCAATCCGTTATTCCGGCTTCAGACCTTGTGCCGGGGGATCGGCCTGGTTACGGCAACCGGCATGACGACGGAACTCGGGAAAATCGCGACGCTGTTGCAAGCGGCGGAAGAGGGAAAAACGCCGCTTCAGAAAAGGCTGGCCGCATTCGGGAAAAAGCTTGCCTATGCCGTGATCGTCATCTGTGGCGCCGTTTCTGGGGCTTCCGATACCCCTTCAGCCGATACACATTCTCTGGATAAACCTGGTGACCGACGGTCTTCCGGCCCTGGCGCTTTCAATGGAACCCGCGGAGCGAAATATTATGAAGTGGCCGCCGCGTCATTCAAAGGAAAGTGTCTTTTCCGGCGGGCTGGGATATCATGCGGTGTGGGTGGGCCTTCTGATGGCGGGCGTGGTGCTGTCGCTTCAGGCATGGGCGATTCACACGGGGGATGCGCACTGGCAGACGATGGTGGTTGCCACGCTTTGTCTTCTTCAGTTGGGCCATGTCCTTGCCATCCGTTCTGAAAAGGAGTCGATCTTTACTCAGGGCTTTTTCACCAATAAGCCTTTGATGCTGAGCGTTATGGCAACCGTCCTTCTCCAATTTGCAACGATCTACATTCCTTTCCTGAACCCGGTTTTCAAGACGGTGCCGCTTACCATAAATGAACTTGCGATGGTTTTGGTTCTTTCAGCTGCTGTATTTGTTGCGGTCGAAATAGAGAAATAGCTTAAACGCAGACTAAACGTGAAAAAAGAAGCCGAGTTACTTTACGAAGGGGATATGCTATAACTACTCAAATAGAAAATGCCTAAACCGGCAAAGCCGGATGCTGGGATGCTTGGCAGCTAATCACCTTCTTTAATGATACACGTTTTTTCGTGCATGTTTCTGATAAAGGGCCGAAAGGGCCTGATCGCAGAGCCGGGTTAGTCGATGGTACCATTCGATGAATTCAAATACAAAAATTGATCCAACGCGTACTGTTTCACCAACGCCATTGTCCGAAAGCAGGGACCACGGACGTATCGTTTCGATTCCAGAGGATGGCAACTGCCTGGACACGGTTCAGCTCAACCGGCTGGAGCAATCTTTCCGGGAATGGGCTGAAAGCTCGCCGCGTGCCGATGTGCGCCTGTCCCGCCGCCGAATTTTATTCATTTTTCTGCTGATCCGATATACGGGTGCCAAGTTGAGCGAAGTCTTGGCGCTGAACCCGTTTGAGGACATCGATCCTGTCCGGCGGGCGATCTTTTTTCGTGGCAATGTTGCCGGCATGGACTCGAGCTCAAGGGAGGTTCAGGTCTCGGAAACACTCTCCCGCGAGATTCAGGATGCACTCGCAGACCCTTTATCCAGAGGCGCTGAGCAAAACATGTTCCATGTCGATCCCGGCTTTGTGCGCCGTAAATTTTACGAACGCACTCAGGACTGTGGGTTTCCCAAGCGTTTGGGCGGTCCTGAGATGATTCGCAAAGCGCGGGCCGTGGAGTTGATGCAGGGCAACATGCCGTTACCGGCAGTTCAGATGATGTTGGGACATTCGACTCCCAATCTGACTTCGTCTTACGTATCCTTTTCGAAGGAAGAAATTCAGCAGGTTGCAAAGCGTTTCATGGAAAAAGAATCGGTGCGAAAAACCAGCGCGCGAAACTCTTTCTTTGGTAAAATTCAAAACATCCTGAGGGACGACATACAGGCGCGTGTGGAATTGACGACTCTCGAAGGCCATTCCATCACCACGGTGATTACAAACGAAAGCGTGGAACGTCTCGGCCTGACAAAAGGCCGTCTGATTACGGCCGAGGTCAAGGCGCCGTGGGTTTTTCTGCAAAAAGGGGGCAAGGCGCCCGTTTGCAGTTCAGATAATAAGATGAAAGGGGTCTTGGAAAGGATCACAACCGGCCGTATCAATACGGAGTGCGTTGTCCGAATTTCGGATGCGACCAAATTATGCGCTGTTATTTCTACCACAGAAAGTCGAAACCTTAATCTGACCGAGGGGGAGGACATCTGGGCGCTATTCAGCTGTTTTTCCGTGGTGCTGCATGCGGAGTAATCCGGGGCAACCGTGGACGTGTGGGTGGATCAGACGGAGGCGCTGCAGAGGCCAATCCTCCGGCGGCAAGTGGAGTACACAGACCTCACAAGAGATAGAAAATGATCAGGGAGTATCCGAAACATGGAATCCGCACCGTCCATTCGATTTCGAATTCAAAATCTCGACTGCGCCGCGTGCGGCGCCAAAATCGAGCAAGAGTTGAACCGAACCGGAGGTGAAAGATGGCTTTCATGCATCCCAGCATCCCAGCTGCCCAGCTTCCGGCTTTGCCGGAATAGGCTTTTGGGTTGACAGGCGGGGATAGGGGTTGGTAGAGGAACCGCGTGGCAGTTAATGGATGAGGGTCAGCAAAGGTGACTTGCGTTGCGACGAACTAATTTTTTAGTCATAGTAACACTTTGCGTACTTCAGGGGGTAGCCCCCGTCTGGGGGACGGTTTTGTGCGTCGGCGAAGACGGCCATGTCGCTATCGAGCTGACGGCAAGGTGCGCCCTTGACGCCACTGATGAAACCTGCGAATCGGGTCGGAATGTCAACGCTTGCCCTTGCTGTATCAGCGAGGATACCTCCCGCGACTGCCATGATATGCTCATCTCTCCCTATTCCCTACTATCCGGATCTGTTGTCCCAAAAGCACCGGACGCCCACTTCGGAGGGATCGTTGCGGTAACCGGTGGTCATGTGTTCGCCCTGTCCCTTGTGTCAGCCAATTCTTACGGCAACATTCAAAATCCATTTTTTATCGAAAGCCTGACCCAATACAGCATCTCTTCCATCGTGCTTCGAATTTGAAGCCCCTCGTTTTTTTGCCAAATTCCAAAGAACAGACACTTAAGTCGCGCTAATTTCGGACTGTCCATTCGGAACGGCTTTTCGTTTTACCGAATGCCGGCAATTCCTTCATAACGCCGTGAACAAAAATAGGCGTCGAACCCCTATCGGAGGTTTAGAATGATCGTTTTGATTTCACGACGGGGGCGACTCTTTTTGAGAGCCCTCATCATCATCATCGCAGTCCGAACGGCGGGTTTATCGGACGCGATGGCGGAGAAACCATCCGCCATCACATTGAATACAGCTATTGAGACGGCGCTTTTGCAGCGCCCGGAGCCGGAAGCTTTTTCAAAGGACATTCTGGCGGCAAAGGGGCGCGTGACCCAAAGCGCGACCCTTCCAAACCCGGAGCTGGGGCTGGAGACATCGAGCCTCGGGGATGAAGACAGCGTTGTTGTCAGTCAGGCTTTTGAATTCGCACGAAAACGGGCCGCTCGTGTCAAGGCTGCGGAAGCCGAAATTCCGCTGGTTGAAAATGACCGGTTGCGGACCCGCCTGGACATTATCAACGAGGTCTCTCAGGCGTTTATAACCCTGCTCGGGGCGCAGGAAAAAGGACTTCTCGTGCAGGCTGCCTATGATACCGCCCAGCAGTTCGCCGCTACCGTCACTGAACGGGCAGCCTCAGGTGCCATATCTCCCATAGAGGAAACCCGGGCAAAGGTGTTGCTGGCCGGCGCGTTAACGGATCTTGCCCGCGCCGGCAGGGAATTGGAGAATGCCCGCCTGGCCCTGGCGGCCGCGATGGGAACCCCTGAGGCCCGGTTTACTGCCGTGGAGGGCCGGATTCCCACCGAGCCGACGCTCCCGGATAAGAGCGCTCTTGTCGCCGCTGCTGGTTTAAATCCCGATCTCACGCGCTGGAAGCTGGAGCGGGACAGACGAAGCGCCATCGTCGAGTCGGAACTGGCCGCAGCCACGCCCGATATCACCTTTTCGGGAAAATTGTCGGTCGACCGAAAAAACGATGAAACCGCGTTCATTGCCGGACTGTCTATTCCCCTGCCGCTTTTCAACCAAAACCTGGGGGGGATTATGGAAGCCCGGGCGGAACTGGATAGGAGCGCTTACGGCGCGCGATCCGAAGAATTGAGAGTCAGATCGGAGATCGAAAAGCGGCATGCGGCCTTGCAAGCGCTCGCCGCCGAGGCAGGCATCGTTCGCGACCGGATGCTTTCCTTTGCGCAACAAGCCTACGATGCCGTATCCGAGGGCTACAGACTGGGCAAATTCCGATATCTCGACGTTTTGGATGCCACAAAGGAGCTGACCGGCGCCAAGCTTCGTCACCTTGACCTGCTCATATCCTTTGAACTTGAAAAAATTGCCATGAACCGGCTGGTTACACCCCCCCAAGACCGGTTTAAAGGAGAATCAAAATGAAAAGCAACACCTTAAACCGATTGAGTGTCACGATTGGAATTGCGGGCGTACTGGCCTTTATCGGTGCCGGCTGGCTCTGCGTGGAAAACAAGCAGCCCGATATCCTTTTTCCTGCGGCAAACGCTGAGGATCACAATGAAAAGGATGACCACGAACAGAAATTCCTTCATGGCGGACATGAAAAGGAGGGGACGTGCACCGATGCGCACGGAGATGAGGGAAGCGATCTGGATCGCCCGGTCGAAGACCTCTGGGCTTCCAGGTGTGAGCACGATATTCTCCAATACGAATGTGACGAATGCCGCTACGAGGTCGGCGTGGTGAAACTGCCGGACGAGATGATCGTGGGAAAGGCGAAGGACGGTTTCATTCAGACGGCCCGGACGAGTCGCATGGAATTTTCAGAGGAACGGGTTTTGTCCGGCGAACTCGCCATCAGCGAGGAGAAGACCGTCACCGTAACCAGTCCGCTGGCCGGTGCTGTAAGGACGGTCTATGTGGGGGTGGGGGAACGGGTCGAGGCCGGTGCGCCCCTCTTTGATATCGACAGCCAGGAGGTTTCGCAAGGGAAAGCCGACTACCTCAACGCGCTGGTTATGCTCGATCTTGCCCGGAAAACCGCGGACCGGGAAACCCGGCTTTTCGATAAAAAGATTTCCGCCCGAATGGAAGTCGAGGCGGCAAGGGCGAGACTGGCCGAGGCCCGTGTCGCGGTTTCCAAAGAAAGCGCAAGGCTTTTGCGGCTGGGAATCGGCCCCGATGTTGTGAACCACCTGGCCGGGGGTGGCGATGATTTTTCCGGTTTGGTCACGGTTCGGGCGCCCGGAAACGGTGTCGTGTTGGAAAAAAACGCGGTGACGGGGGAATTCGTGGAAGTCGGAAAAATTATGCTTCGGATTTCGGATATGTCGGAGGTGTGGGCCTGGGCGAATCTGAAGGAAGCAGACCTTTCGGCGATACAAACCGTCAAGGGGACCGTTTCCGCGGAGGTAAACCTGCCGGGCGGCCACAAACAGCAGGGAAAATTGGACCAGGTTTCAAAAACCATGGACGAGAAAACTCGAACCGTCCGTGCCAGGATAACCTTGCCGAACCCGAACGGTGAACTCCGGCCCGGCATGTTCGTGGAAATCAAACTGCTCATTCCCGGCGGGGGCGAGAAGGTGGCCGTACCCAAAGCATCGGTACTGATCGACGAGGGAAGGTCCTTTGTCTTTACCCACAAGGAAAAAGACTACTGGATCCGGCGTCCTGTCGTTACCGGAAGGGAAATCGGCGGACTGCTCGAGGTTCTGGACGGCCTGACGACGGAGCAGATGATTCTCACCGATGGCGCTTTCGTGGCGAAATCCGACGTGCTGCGCGGCAAAATGGGCGCAGGCTGCGCGGATTAAGGGAGGAAAGAGCATGCAACGCTTCATGGAATTTATTCTTCACCGAAGACTCATCGTCTTATCGCTTACCGCAGTATTGGTCATTGCCGGGGCATTGGCCTGGAACCGTCTTCCCGTTGATGCCTTTCCCGATGTGACCAACATTCAGGTAATGATTCTCACGGAAGCCCCCGGGCTTTCTTCTCTTGACGTGGAACAGCAGGTCACCTATCCGATTGAGCAACAAATGGGGGGGGTGCCCCATGTCACCCAGGTCCGTTCGCTTTCAAAATCGGGTCTTTCCCAGGTCATCGTGGTCTTTGAGGACGGCACCGACATATATTTCGCCCGGGCGCAGGTGTTTGAGCGGCTGCAAACCGCAAGAGAAAGCCTGCCCTCCTTTGCGGAACCGGAGTTGGGACCGATCAGCACGGGATTGGGGGAGATATTCCAGTATACGCTGGAAAGCGAAACGCTCTCCCCCATGGAATTGCGTTCCGTACAGGATTTTCTCGTATCGCCGCAACTTAAACCCATTCCCGGAGTGAACGAAGTGAACAGTTTCGGGGGCTTCGTCAAGCAGTATCATATCCTTGTGCGTCCGGACGCCCTTCTGAAGTACGATCTTACCTTGCGGGAAATTGTAGAGGCGGTGGGGAAAAACAATGCCAACGCCGCAGGGGGCTTTATTGTCCGGGGATGGGAACAGACCTATCTTCGGGGCCTCGGTCAGTTTTTAAACCCCGATGACATCGGCCGTATCGTTTTAAAGGCAAAGGACGGCGCGAGCGTTCACCTTTCCGACGTGGCCGACATCGGCCCCGGCCCACAGCCACGGCAGGGTGCGGTTACCCGCGATGGCAAAGGCGAAGCGGTCGCGGGCATGGTGATTATGCTTCGGGGAGAAAATTCAAAGGATGTGGTGACCCGTGTCAAGGAGGCGATCCCCCGAATTCAAAACAGCCTGCCGAAAGGGGTCGACCTGAATGTTTTTTATGACCGGACCGATCTCATCGAAGCTTGCATCAAGACGGTCGTGGACGCATTGCTCGAAGGCGGAATCTTCGTCATTCTGGTCCTGTTTCTTTTTCTGGCGGAATTCCGCACGGCGCTCATCGTGGTTTCCTCCCTTCCACTGACTTTTCTCATCACATTTCTGATTATGGGAGGGGCGGGTATCTCATCCAATCTGATGAGTCTGGGGGGACTTGCCTTTTCTGTCGGCATGGTGGTGGATGCCTCCATCGTCATTGTGGAGAACGTGAGGCGTCACTTCGGCGAGCAGCGGGAGCAAACCCAGCGGCGCCTGATCACGGCCCGGGCCGTTACCGAGGTGGCCCGGCCCGTGGCTTTCTCCGTTCTCATCATCGGAATCGTTCTCGTCCCGCTTTTCTCGCTTCAGGGGATCGAAGGCAAGATGTTCGCCCCCCTTGCAATGACCATGATCATCGCGATCCTGACATCGCTGGTGGTTGCGCTGACAATCGTCCCCGTTCTTTCCGGAATACTGTTGAAACAAAGCGAGGAGAAGGAGTTCCGATTCGTTCGAAAATTTCACCACGGGTATTTGGGCCTTTTGCGGGGCGCCAGACGCTTCAAAGCCTTGACGTTGGGGCTCTCCCTTTTATCGCTCATCCTTGCGGGCTGGGTCGCCACGCGCATCGGCACCGAGTTCATACCGTCGCTGGACGAGGGCTCCATCGCCATCAACGTGGTGCGATTGCCAAATGCCTCCTTGGATGGCTCGCTCACGGTCGGCACCTATATGGAGAAACGGATTCTCGCCGAATTTCCGGAAGTAAAGGCGGTCGTGAGCAAAACCGGCCGCGCGGAAATCTCCGAAGACCCGATGGGCCCGGAGCAAACCGATATTCTCATCATGCTCAAATCCACAAAGGAGTGGCCTTTGCCGCGCACAAAGGGGGAACTGGTGGCCGCCATGCAGGGGGAGCTGTCAAAAATCCCGGGGGTCCGGCTTTCCTTCTCTCAACCGATTGCGCTCCGGGTCAACGAGTTGATTTCCGGAGTCAAAAGCGATCTTGCCGTGAAGGTTTACGGGCCGGACATCGGAACGCTTAAATCCTTTTCCGACCGGATCGCCGGCGTTCTGGCTGGTGTGAAAGGCGCAAGCGATGCCAGGGTCGAGCAGGTATCCGGAATGGCGCATGTGGAAATATCCCCGGACCGGGTGGCGCTTGCCCGTTATGGCCTCAATGTCTCCGATGTCAACGAGGTGATCGAAACGGCGCTGGCCGGAACAGAGGCGACAACCGTCGTTGACGGAAACATGCGCATCGCAACGATCGTGCGGTTTCCCGAGGGGGCGCGCGGAGATATCGAAGCAATTAAGAAAGCCATGCTGAGGGGAAAAGGCGGTGAAATGCTTTCCCTCGGCAGCGTCTCCGCCATCAATACGGTCGAAGGCCCGGCCCAGATAACCCGGGAAAGGGGGATGCGGCGTGTTGCCGCCGAGGTGAACATTCGCGGCAGGGATCTGGGGAGCTTCGTGGCGGAAGCAAGAGAAAAACTGCGGGACATCGAAAAGCAACTTCCGGCTGGTTATTTTTTGGAATTCGGCGGACAATTCGAAAACCAGCAACGGGCGATGCAGCGGCTCGCCATCGTGGTGCCGATTTCGCTTCTGCTTATCCTGATGCTTCTTTTCATGGCCCTGGGGTCCCTGCGCGATAGCCTGCTGGTCGTTTTAAACCTGCCCTTTGCCTTGGTGGGCGGCACGCTGGCCATATGGGCATATCGAATGCCGATGTCGATATCCGCTGCGATCGCCTTCATCTGCCTGCTCGGGATCGCGGTCCAAAACGGGGTGGTGTTGATTGCCTTTTTTCGGCAATTGCGGGCCGAAGGAAAATCCGTGGAGGAAACGGTCACGCAGGGGTGCCGGTTACGGTTTCGGCCGCTTCTGATGACGGCGCTGACCAGTTTCATCGGGCATCTGCCCATGCTGTATGCAACCGGATCGGGCGCGGACATTCAAAAGCCTCTGGCCATTGTCGTCATGGGAGGACTTATCACCTCAACGATTCTCACGCTGGTGGTTCTGCCGACGATTTACGAGTGGTTTGAAGAACGATCCGATACGCAACCGGATATGGAAGCGCTGCAAGCCAACGCAAAAACAGCCATGAGAATCTTTCTTCGGTTTTCGATGAAGAACCTTTTGATAAAAGGAGAAAAAAATGTCTAAAAACATTTTAGCACCCCTGATGGGGGTCATGATTGGTTTACTGCTATGTATCGGATGCGCAGCCTCACAGAATCTATTACGCTCTGAGAAATATCGAAAGGAAATCATTCCGAACAACCGGGCTTCTTTCAGCCGGGTGTGGGCGGTGGAGGAGAATGGCCAACTGAAGGTGTCGGGGAAACTTCGTCCGAAAGGAAGGATGCGGCTCGATATCCCCGACTATGTGGAGCTGGCCCTTGTGGATAAATCCGGAGCGGTGATCGCCGCTCAAAAAGTGACCTATTACCCGCGAGTCCTGACAGGTCGGAAACATCGCAGGGAGGCGAAGTTTTCCGCCCTGTTTTCCGAAATGCCTCCGGTGGGAACAACGATTCGGGTGAGTAACGTGAATTAAGCGACTCGCGGTCTGGCCCCCCGAGGGGGTTGCGTCAACTTTATATAAACCGCTCATCCCGTGGCATTGACACAACCTCGTTGGGGTTGATGATAAATTGATTGGTTCCCGGTTTCTTTAGCGACGCATTCTTTATCGGTATCGAATTGGCTTATTATCCGCCGTATCACAGCAAGTACAATCCCGGGTGAAAAACCGTTAACGATTACCAACTGCTCATAGACCTTCACCGGCGTGCGCCACGGCAAGGGTTAGGCGGGGAAGCTGAAACAAGGTGGGTGCTGGAACTTGCAGGACTCGACCGGTCGCTCTCTGGAGATTGCGGATATTGGCTGCGGACGGGCGCGTCGACCATCCTGCTCGCAAAGGAACTGGATGCGGAAATCACCGCCGTGAATTTTCTGACGGTGTTTCTTGACGAACTCCAATCCAGAGCGCACGACCATGGCGTGGTGGACAAAATCATCACACTGAACTGCTCAATGGATGCCCTGCCTTTTGCGGTGGGGGAATTTGACGTGATCTGGTCCGAGGGGGCGATTATAACATGGGCTTCGAGGCCGGGGTCTCGGCTTTGATCCGACAGGAGCGTTCTGCCCTTATCCTCTGTCACGATACCGAAGAAAGGTCAAGGCCATCATTGAAGCCACGACTTCGTTTTTTTGATTCAGCATCTGACAAAAATAAGTTAACAAGCCCCGATCCGGTTTACTGCTGGAAGGTTTCACATTGTGTACCGTGGTACGCACGGAGAGTTGATCTCCGGGGCGCACCGGTTTATGCCAGCGCAGCTCATCCACCCCCGGACCGCCCAAGCTTGCCTGATCGGCCGGCAGGTAATGCGCAACGATCAACCGCGCCATCAGACTGCAAGTGTGCCAACCACTGGCGATGAGACCGCCATACACTGTTTCCTTGGCCGCAATCGGATCGGTATGAAAAACTTGTGGATCAAACTTCTTGGCAAACTGGATGATCTCATCCTCCGTGATAGTAATAGGCCCGAACTCGTGTATGGCTCCGGGCACGTAGTCCTCCAGATATCGCTCTTGCCGTGTGGTGCTGAAATTGCTTTTACTCATTTGGGATGCTTCCTCTGAACATTGACAATCGTTTGGTTTAATAATGAAAATTAATCATGGATTCTTTTTTTTCGCAACCAAAAAGATTCCATTAAAAAACAGGAGACATCGGGTGACGCTTCATGCAGGTGGCTTGCATTGCGTTTTTGCGCCCTTGGCCAAGGGTGCGGACCGGTCAGTCTGTCTGATTCGTATCTATACACCTGACAAAGACTATCGTTTTCCCTTTTAAAGTCTTTATGATATATTTTTCCGAACGCCGGGGTTTTCCCTGGAAAAAACCGGCCCACAACCCCGGGGCTCACTTTGCCGAGTCAGTATGGTTCGCAAATCCGGCATGGTGTAACAAGTTGTTTTGACCTCGTCACTATTTCGATGAATATAGGATTGATATGATCATTGCGTTTCTCGCGGTGGCTTTCGGCTTGGCCCTTCTGGTCTGGAGCGCCGACCGGTTTGTGGAAGGCTCAGCCGCCACTGCTCGTTATTTCGGCATGCCGCCGCTCTTGATCGGCATGGTGATCGTCGGCTTTGGAACCTCCGCGCCGGAAATGGTGGTTTCCGCAATTTCGGCTTCGCAAGGGAATCCCGGCATCGCGTTAGGCAACGCATATGGTTCGAACATCACCAATATCGCCCTCATTCTGGGTCTGACCGCGTTGATCAGTCCGATTACCGTTCATTCGCAGGTGTTGCGTAAGGAGCTGCCAATCCTCACGGTGATCACAGCCTTAGCCGCGTGGCAGCTTCGGGACGGGGAAATCACCCGTGTCGATGCGCTGGTACTGCTGCTCGTATTCGGCATATTGATGACCTGGACCATCTGGCAAGGCATGCAGAAAAAGGCCGATATTCTGGGCTACGAGATGGCGTTGGAGTTAACGGTTCATGCGATGCCGCTGCGCCGAGCAGTCATCTGGCTTGTCGTCGGCCTGGCGCTGCTGATCCTCAGCTCCCGCATTCTCGTCTGGGGCGCTGTAGAAATCGCCCATGGTTTTGGCGTCAGCGATCTGATTATCGGCCTTACCATTGTTGCCATTGGCACTTCGTTGCCGGAGCTGGCTTCATCAATCATCGCCACCCGCAAGGGCGAGCACGACATCGCCCTCGGTAACGTGCTCGGCTCCAACCTGTTCAACACCCTGGCAGTGGTGGGAATCGCCGGAACGATTCATCCGCTGTCTGTGGGGCCGGAGGTTTTTTTACGTGACATACTGGTGATGGCCGTGCTGACCGTGTCGCTCTTCGCAATCGGCTATAGGTTTAAATTCAGGAAGGGGCCGGGCCGTATCAATCGTTTTGAGGGGTCGGCCTTATTGGCCTGCTATGTCGGCTATATCGTCTATCTTGTAAAAACCGGCTTCAGTGGGTAAAGGCTGGCAATGCGGTCCCGGTTCTCACTTCTGAACCGAACCGTTGCCCGACGAAAAGCCACTGTAAAAAGGTGGCGGGGCAAAAAAACAGGGATGTCGTCAACCGATCAAGATCTCGACCGGAACTTCTGAAATAAGGCGGGTGCCGGTTTCTGTGACCTCAAAAACGCTTTCAACCCCGACCATGAATTCATCCTTCACCACGAGTTTGGGTTCCACGGCAAGGGTCATGCCCGGCGCCAGCAATATGTGTTTTCCTCTGGCCAGCACCGGCGGCTCAACCAATTCCATCCCGATCCCATGCCCCACAAACGTCATTTTATATCCTTCAGGCCCCAGATAGGATTCCTGATAACCCGCGCGTTGCGCCACAGAAAGTCCAAACTCGAATATTTCGTGAGCGCTCATGCCGGGTTTCAGCGTTTCTATAATGGCATTGTGAATTTCTATGGATGCTTTCGTCGTATCCAACGCCTTTTGCGGCATGGCCCCAATGGCAAACATTCGGGTTTCGTCCATATGATACCCGTCAAACGCAGAAGCAAAATCGACGAATATGGGTTCATTTCGTTTTAATTGCTTCCACCCCGGGCCGCAGGGAAACGCCGCCGACGTTCCGGCTCCGCTGGCCGGAGATTCCAGCAAGCCCAGCATGGCGCTGTTTTCTCCGCTCAACACATGTCCGGCATAGACCTGTGCTTGAAAATCACGCATGCGTATTTTCCCATGATGACCGCATTTTCTTGAAAACGCTTCACCCATGCCGGCAAATTCAAGTTCGCTCAAGCCCGGCCTTATGACCGATCGCATGAATTCAAAGGTCTTATGGGAAAGCGCGGCGACCTTACGCATCTGCTCAATCTCCCAAACCGATTTTATCATTCGCGTTTCCAGAATCAGAGCGGATCCGTCCACCAGCAAAGAATCGGGGAATAGCGTCTGATAGAAATTAAACTCTCTTACGGGAAGAACATCCAGCTCAAAGCCGATGGTTCGCGGGATAGTGCCGTAACCATCCAAAATTCTCTCGGGAACCTCCTTAACAGATTTAATTTCAAGGATATGTTTGAGCGAGGATTCTTTAACCGCCCGGGGAAGGTATCGTTTAACCATCAGCAGCGGATCGCCGGTTGCCGGGATATAGAGAAATCCGTTTTGGGCCGTACCTGAAAAATAAAGCAAATCCACTTGCTGAATCACAACCAGTCCGCCGATAGCGGTTTTTTGAAGTTTTTGTTGTATGATGTTAATACGGTTTTCTATTTCATATGCTGGAACACGATCAGAATCAGAATGTTTCATTTATTTGCCTTTGTTATTAACAATCCAATGATAGGATTACCCTTCCAATGATTATCGATGCAATTCAAGCCGGAATCCATGGCGGATAAAAACCCGGCTGAATACCGTTCCGTTAATTCTCACACTGTAAACAGGCCATGATTTCCTTGGTCTGGCGTGAAGCGTGCGTTTTGTCGCGCGTATTGGAAAGCTTCATCAGCAACGAAGCCGCCTGAATCGGATCTTCGTTTCGCTTTTCGAGAAGCAACTGATACCAATAAGGAAGGGTATCGTAATAAACCGACGATAAGGTGGCGGCATATTGCCTCAACTGCGTTTTTTTCGATTCGGCTGAATCGAAACCCATCAGCGCCGCGCGAATGTTTTTCTTTGTTTTTCGATATTGCATCATCGGGCTGAACCAAAGCCGAAAGAGAATGTAGCCGAAGCTGCCGAGAATGAAACAGATAACCGAGGCGATAAATGTGGGGTGGGTCAAAATGTCTGCGATCATGGTCTAAGGTTTCCTGCAAAGTGTGAAATGTTTCAAAGGATTACCCTATTGGCTTGGTATTTGCGAAAAGTGTGTCCAGGTAAAACCGGGAGATCGTATCTGTTTTGTCAAAGGAATGGCTGCTGTCCCGATTTTTTTGCGCCATTTCTTCACGAATACCGGACGCCAGTTTTTTCCCCAATTCCACACCGAACTGGTCAAACGGGTTGATTCCCCAGATAAAGGCCTCGAACACGGTTTTGGCCTCGTAATAGGCCAATAACCCGCCTACTGATTCCGGGGAGAGATCGTCCAATAAAATAGTGGCCGAAGGCCGGTTTCCGGAAAAGAATCTGGCCGGATCATCGCTATCCTTTCCGATAGCCAGCGCCCTGGGCTGGGAAATCAGATTGGACCAAAGTTCCTGGTGATTGGTAACGCCTTTGGAAAGCTGGGTGTATTGGGTATACTGGGGCGTTACGACGCCGATAAACTCGACCGGAAACGGGCGGCCCTGATGCGCCAGTTGAAAAAACGAATGCTGCGCATTGGTACCGGGCTCGCCGAAAACAATTCCCCCGGTTTCAATGGTCATCGGCAAACCGTCAGCGGAAACCGATTTTCCGTTGCTTTCCATGTTGAGTTGCTGAACATGAGGTGCCAGTTTGCTCAATGGCTCCGCATACGGAATGATGGCTTGCGTGGGATACTTGAGAAAATTGTTGTTCCAGATCGATATCAGCGCCGCCATCAGGGGAATGTTCCGGGAAGCGGGTGTATCGGCCGCGTGTTGATCCATCGCTTCCGCCCCCTTTAAAAACCGCTCAAACCGGTCAAAACCAAGAAGCAGGCTCAGCGGAACACCACCGACCGCGGACGTGACGCTGTAACGACCACCGATAAAATCAAACATATGAAAGGAAGCCAGAATGTCTCCACTGTCCGGTTTGTCCCCCGGGCTTCCCTTCGCGGTGACCGTGACAAAGTGCTTGTTCGGTTCAAGCCCCTTATCACGCATGAACGCACGGGCCAGTGCTTCGTTGGCCATGGTTTCAGCCGTGGTATAGCTTTTGGAGATCACGATCCAAAGCGTTGCTTTCGGGTCGATTTTTCGCGCGATGCTGCCGAAATTATGACTGTCCACATTGGCAAGGTAGTGAATCTTCATTCCCTTATCCGCGTAAGCATCCAGTGCTTCGGAAACGAAGGCCGTGCCCAAATAGGAGCCGCCGATGCCGATGACCACGATATGTCGAAAGGGCTTTCCCGTGGACCCGGTGATGATTTCCGCATGCACTTTTTCCGAAAAGTCCTTTATCTGCATGCGAATTCGGCTGATTTCAGGCGTCACATTCACCCCGTTCACCCAAACGGGTTGTTCCGAAAAGCTTCTGGATGCCGTGTGCAATGCGGCCCGGTCTTCAGTCCGGTTGACAATTGCTCCGGAGCGCATGGCGCTGAATTGTTGAAGAACATCTCTTTCTTTCGCCAATTCCAGAAGGAGTGAGAGGGTGACGCCATTCAAGCGTTGCCTGGAAAAATCATAAAAAAACGCCTCGGCTTTGAGGGAAAAATCCGAAAGTCTATCCGGTTGTTCGATAAGATATTTCAGGTGGTTTTCGGATTGATTCATGGTATGCGCTTGCTTTTCCAGTTTTTTCCAAACGGAAAGGTCGGCGGGATGGGGTCTGCTCATGCGTATGGTCTCCTAACCCGGCGAAGCCGGATTGCTGGGAAGCTGGGATGCCGGGATGCAAAAAAAGGCATCTCCCACCTTCGGTGAAGATACACGCAAAAGCGTGCATGTTTCTGGTAAAGGGTCTGATACAGTTAATGAAGCCATATAATATTTTTTAATTCGAAGATCAATCGTCGGTGAATTATCGGGAACGGGCCGGTATGAATCAATGAAAACTACAACTCGACCGTTGCTCCTTCCTTGGCCACATAAATGTCGGGACGGTTGTCGCCGGGTGACTTTTTCCGCCATTTATGTTCAACCGTGGCCAGATCCTTGTCCGAACGGGCGGGATCATGGTGGAAGAGATAGAGTTTCTTAACCTTTGCGAATGTGCCCGTCGCTATCGCATGCTCAAAGGAAGAGTGCCCCCATCCTCTTTTATCGGTTTCATACTCTTCTTCACTGTATTGGGCGTCATGAATCAGCATATCCGCCCCGAGGCAAAAGGCAACGATGCGGCGGTTTTCCTCATCTGCGGCTTTTTTTCCTTCCGCAACGGCGTAAGGATCGTAGTCCGGGGAATTTGCCGGCATGGCGAAAAGATTATGGAAAGGCTCGGTGTCAAAGGCGGTGCACAAGGATTTTCCTTGATATTCAAATCGGTACCCGAGGCATTGCAATGTGTGGTTGAGAAATTTCGTTTTAAGATGAATGCCATCCCCCAGGTCTATCTCACACTCCTTTAGCTGGTGATATCGAAGCGTTGACGCCAATTCGCTGTGGCGGACCGGAAAATAACGATAACTCAATTGCGCGCCGATGATTTTTTCCAGCGTTTCTTCTTCATAAGTCACGGGGCCGTATATATTCAGCTCGGTGCCTGGCAGATAAATCGGGTCAAAGAAGGGAAACCCCATAATATGATCCCAGTGCGTATGACTTAGGAAGATATCCGCTTTCAGGCCTTTTTTCGATAGGGTTCTTTTTTTTAGGTCATGTCCCAGTGGGCGGATTCCGGACCCGGCATCAATGATAATTAGCCGATCTGCTTTTTCGAAATAGAGTTCGATGCACGACGTGTTACCGCCATAATAGACCGTTTTCGGACCCGGGCACGCAATGGAGCCGCGAACACCCCAAAATTTGACCTTCATAAAACGCTCCTTCAGCAGAGGATGCCGCTTCCGAACGCCCAAAGAACGGCGAAAGGGAACAGGCCCGATGACGCCTTATTGTGTAAGTGTTAAAAAGACGCGGGATTTTTCAACTTCCTGTGATAATTCTTTTATGATCGTTTCGATAATCTGAAGCGTCAACCCCAAATTCGATTTCAGATAATTCAGAACCTCCGGCGGTATTTCCACCCGATGCAGATTTCCCGAAAACCCTATTCTCAAGGTGTTAACAAAATAGTCCGCCAGCGTAACGAGATACACAAAATTTTTATGCGACCCGCTATAGTCGGCGGGGGTGTGGTGGAACGCGATGGTGTCTGATATCTCCTCCCCCAGGCCCCATTTCTCCGCAATCAGCTTGCCGATGGCAGCGTGATCAAGGCCAAAAATTTCCTGTTCCGCCTTAAACAGGGCCTGCCCCTTTTCATCCGCCAGATGCAAGGCGGTCTTGAATTCTTCAGCGAACCGATTGTTCAGCGGGATTTTGCCGACATCATGCAACAATCCTGCAATAAAATACCCTTCCACCTGATCCAATGGAACACGGTGTTTGACGGCAATCAATCTGGCCGCAACACCGGCGGCGAGGGAATGTTCCCAGAATTGTGCGGAGTCCAGGGAGTCGAAATTTTTCCGGTTTCCCAGAGCGCCCAAAACCGCCGTGCTGAGTAAAAGATTCCGGACGGTATTGATGCCCAACATGGTAATTGCCCTGACCACGCTGGTAACCTTTTGGCTCAGGCCATAATACGCCGAGTTAATAAGCCGCAGGACGTTACCGGTCAGAACGGGATCCATGCTGATTACCCGGTTCAATTCAACGGGTGAGGCATCCCGCTTGTTGCATAACGCCAGTACCTTTGAAACGGTGGGGGATAGCGGCGGCATCTTGCTGATATGTGAGCGAAGAATCGAAAGCCGTCTTTCCGGTTCCATTGACATAAACTCCCTATCCGTTATCCTCCTCTGAAATTGGGAATGAAGAGAAGCGGATTTTTCTTTACCGAAATATCCCATCATCATCCGAGCCTGAAATCTACCAGAAAACTTCTGATAATAAAAGAATTAAGTAACTACTCAGGAATACAGAATTCTGGATTCTGTCTCCTGGCTACTGAGCAGTTACAGAATTAATTCGATATCCAACTGGAAAACACCCCCCCCCCTTATTCCCTAAGCAATAGAGAAAAGCTTCTCTCCATTTGTACGGCTGAAGTGAGCCATTGATATAAAGCGCCGTCGGTGTCCGCTTTTTTTAACGCTTCGCAAACGCGGATGTCGGTCGGAAACGCCATGTTCTCCGGAATACCGGATAGGGGGAAAAATTTAGCGTCGGCAGCGTCCGACCCCGGGGTAAGTGCCCCGCTGTCACGAATTCCCCAGAACCAAATGCCGACGGTCTGATGGGACGGGTCGTGAAAATTTGAAAATGCCGCCAACACGGGGCCGATCGAAACCTGAAGGCCAGTTTCCTCTTTAAATTCGCGAGCGGCGGAGGCGCGGATGTCTTCATCCCATTCCACATGGCCGCAGGGAATACACCATTGATCCCGATACGAGCCATTGCGTTTCACCAACAATAGACAATGATCTTCCAACAACACGACAGCGACCCCGACGGTCGGGTTGTGGTAATGAGTGGTATGACAATGATGGCAATACTGGCGGCCTCCTTTTCCTTGAGGCAAAGGCTCGAATTGGCTGCCGCAGGAGGGGCAAAATGTATATCTCATGACGTTGGTTACTTTTCCATTCGTTAAATGTCTATCGATCAGCGTGGCCATCATGGTTTGTAATTTGCAATATTCTCCCTTGATTTGGCATGTTTTTTTCTTTAATACCCCATAGTCTATTTATTTTAACTGAAATCCTCACAAGAATTTAATATCGACAGTTTGTAATAATAATTAAATGAACGAAAGGAGTCCCGATGCCCGGACGTGACGACATTCACAAGATTCTGATTATCGGTTCAGGCCCCATTATCATCGGTCAGGCGTGCGAATTCGATTATTCCGGAACGCAGGCCTGCAAGGCGTTACGTTCCATGGGATATGAGATTGTTCTGGTAAATTCCAACCCGGCCACTATCATGACCGATCCCGGAATAGCCGATGCCACCTACATCGAACCCCTCAATTTAACGGTTTTAACCGAAATTATCGCCAAAGAAAAGCCCGATGCATTGTTGCCGAATCTAGGCGGGCAGACGGGGCTCAATCTTTCTTCGGAACTTCACCGCGCCGGCGTCCTGGAAAAATACGGTGTCAAAATCATCGGCGTTAACGTGGACGCCATTGAGCGCGGGGAAGACCGGCTGGCTTTTAAGCAGACCATGGAGCGCCTCGGCATCGATATGCCCCGAAGCGAAATCGTCACCACTCTGGCGGAAGCGGAAAAAACGGCCGAATCCCTGGGGTATCCAGTGGTGATTCGACCGGCGTATACCATGGGCGGTACGGGCGGGGGCCTGGTGTATAACGTGGAGGAGCTTCGCGTGGTGGCGTCCCGCGGACTTGCCGCGAGCCTGGTCGGCCAGGTGATGGTGGAAGAATCCGTGCTGGGCTGGGAGGAGCTTGAACTTGAGGTCGTCCGGGATGCCAAAAATCAAAAAATCACCGTCTGCTTCATTGAAAACGTGGATGCCATGGGGGTTCATACGGGAGACAGTTATTGCACGGCCCCGATGCTGACCATTTCTTCAGCGCTTCAGCAACGATTGCAACAATATTCTTATGACATCGTGGATGCCATTGAAGTGATCGGCGGTACCAATGTCCAATTTGCGCATGACCCCAAAACAGGCCGCATCGTCGTGATTGAAATCAATCCGCGAACCTCACGGTCTTCCGCCCTTGCCTCCAAAGCCACGGGATTTCCCATTGCACGCGTATCCTCGCTGCTTGCCGGCGGCCTTACCATGGATGAAATCCCCTATTGGCGGGATGGCACGCTGGAAAAATACACGCCGTCCGGAGACTATGTGGTGGTAAAATTCGCCCGGTGGGCCTTTGAGAAGTTCAAGGGCGTGGAGGACAAGCTCGGCACGCAGATGCGTGCGGTCGGCGAGGTCATGAGCATCGGGAAAAACTACAAGGAAGCATTGCAAAAAGCCATCCGCAGCCTGGAGATCAATCGCTATGGGTTAGGGTTTGCCAAAAATTTTAACGAATTGTCTCTTGAGGAATTAATGGTGCGGCTGTTGACGCCCACGAGCGAACGGCAGTTTCTGATGTATGAAGCCATTCGAAAAGGCGCCGACATTGATCGGTTGGTTGAGATAACCCATATCAAACGCTGGTTTGTCGAGCAGATGAAGGCGTTGGTGGATCTTGAAGAACAAATTTTGGCATATAAAGACAACGCATTGCCGGATGCGTTGTTGGTTCAGGCAAAAAAGGACGGCTTTTCAGACCGCTATCTGTCGCAACTGTTGAATATAACGGAAAAAGAAATCCGAACCCGACGAACCGTCCTTGGCGTCGTGGAAGCATGGGAGCCGGTACCGGTGAGCGGCGTGGAAAAGGCGGCCTATTATTACTCCACTTACAATGCCTCGGATAAGGTGCCGGTCAGTGACCGGAAAAAAATCATGGTCCTGGGCGGCGGTCCCAACCGAATCGGCCAGGGAATCGAATTCGACTACTGCTGCGTTCACGCCGCAATGGCCATTCGAGCGGCGGGCTACGAATCGATCATGGTCAACTGCAATCCGGAAACCGTTTCAACGGATTACGACACGTCGGACAAATTGTATTTTGAACCACTTACGGTCGAGGATGTGCTGAGTATTTACCAAAAAGAAAAACCCGAGGGTGTCATCGTCCAATTCGGGGGGCAGACACCCTTGAATATTGCCGCGGAATTGGCGGCCGAAGGGGTGACCATATTGGGGACGTCTCCGGACACCATTGACCTGGCGGAGGATCGGGACCGGTTTCGTCACATCATGCGCGAACTTGGCATTCCCCAGCCCGAATCCGGCATGGCCTGCAATCTCGAAGAGGCCGGGCAGATTGCCGATCGAATCGGATACCCGCTCATGGTAAGGCCCTCCTATGTGCTCGGCGGCCGCGGCATGGAGGTGGTTCTGGACGAGGAGATGCTCAAGCGGTACGTGGAAGGCGCCGTCGATATCTCCCCGACCCGCCCGATTTTAATTGATAAATTTTTGGATAATGCCATCGAGGCAGAAGCCGATGCGATCGCGGATGGAACCGATGCCTTTGTGCCGGCCGTCATGGAGCATATTGAACTGGCCGGTATTCATTCGGGCGATTCAGCCTGTGTGATACCGCCGGTCAGCCTCGCCCCGAAACATATCGAAACCATCAGCGAGTATACCCGAAAAATCGCGATGGCGCTCAATGTGGTCGGATTGATGAATGTTCAATATGCCATCTTTGAAAATACCGTGTATGTGCTGGAGGCCAATCCGCGCGCATCCCGGACCGTGCCGATCGTGTCGAAGGTCTGCAATGTGGCCATGGCCAGACTGGCCACCCAGGTAATGCTCGGCACACCGCTCTCGTCGCTGGGGCTTACGCATCGGCTGATTCCGCATTTCGGCGTTAAAGAGGCCGTCTTTCCGTTCAATATGTTCCATGAAGTGGATCCGTTGCTGGGGCCGGAAATGCGTTCCACCGGCGAGGTGCTGGGATTATCCCACTCCTATGGCCGAGCGTTTTTTAAAGCACAAGAGGCCACTCAGGGGCGGCTTCCGCTTGAAGGCAGCGTGCTCTTTACCATTGCGGACCGCGACAAAACCGCGGCGCTGGAACCGGTCCGCCTTTTCCGGGAACTCGGGTTTACGATCATGACCACGGAAGGCACCCATAAATTCCTGAGTGAAAGGGGAATTGAAACCACGCCGATTCGAAAACTCGGGTACGGGCGGCCGGATTTGGTGGATGCCATCAAAAACGGCCATATCGATTTACTGGTTAATACCCCGAGCGGCCGGAAAAGTGCGGAAGAAGGCGCCAATATTCGGCGCGCCGCCATCAAGCACAAGGTGCCCTATATCAGTACGACCGCGGCGGCCATCGCGGCGGCCAAAGGCATCGCCGCCCGCCGGGAAGGAAAGCCGATCGTGCGATCCCTTCAGGAATATCACGGCAACATCAAATAGGACCGCTCACCTGACCGGCATATATTGAAAAAAGGCTATTCGGTGTGGAAGCCGAATGGCCTTTTAATCTAAAAATAACTCGAGCCATCCCAGCAATGGGTGCACAGATGTTGCTTGGGTATGCCGATTGCCTCAATCAGGTCGGTCAATCGTTGATATTTTAAGGTGGTCAGTTTCAATCTCTGCCGAATTTTCTCGATCATGAGCAGGTTCTTTTCCGATCCGCATTCGGCATATTCGGGCAGGCATCTTTCATTTTGGCCTTCAAGCTCGAAAATGACGGCGCGTCCGGCCAGATCCAGCGTCGAGCGTGATGTGGAAAAATTCAAGAATTCACACGGATAAACCAAGGTCGGGCATGCGGGGCGCATATGAACCTCTTTGGCCCCGTATTCGAATAAAAGTTCGACGTTCTCCTTGAGCTGCGTTCCTCTGACAATGGAATCCTCGCAGAAAAGCAATCGTTGCCCCTTGATGATGGCTTTCACCGGAATCAGCTTCATTCGGGCGACCAGATCCCTGACGGCTTGGTTTTGCGGCATAAAACTTCGGGGCCAGGTAGGGGTATATTTTACGAAGGGCCGGCGATAAGGCAAATTCCGAGCATTCGCATAGCCGATGCCATGGCCGATGCCGGAGTCCGGAATGCCGCCGACCATATCCACCACCACATCGTCCCTTTTTGCCAGCGCGGCGCCGCAGCGGTTTCTGACTTCCTCCACATTGATGCCTTCATATTCGGAAGCCGGATACCCGTAATACACCCAGAGAAAGGAGCATATCTGCATGTTATCCCCCGGCGCAATCACCTGCTCATACCCGTCGGCGGATAAAAGAACGGTTTCACCGGGGCCTAAAAATTTAACGGTTTCATATCCAAGATTGGGAAAGGCGCAGGTTTCGGAAGCGGCGGCCAGTGCACCGTCTTTTTTTCCGATACAAATGGGGGTTCGGCCGAGCTTGTCCCTGGAAGCGTATATTCCCTTGTCGGTTAACAACAGCAAGGAGCATGATCCTTTTATCATTAACCGGGCTTTTTGGATTCCCGCTTCAAAAGACTCGCCCTGGCAAATCAGCATGGCGATGACTTCCGAAGGATTGGCCTTGCCGCCGGTTGTTTCTGAAAAATAGCTTTTCTGATCGAGCGCCTTAAGAACCAGTTCGTCTATGTTGGCAATCTTGCCGATGGTGACAATCGCAAAGGTTCCCAGATGACTTCCAATGATGAGTGGTTGAGAATCATAATCACTGATAACGCCGATGCCCGATTTCCCCTCCATTTTCGGCAGTTCGGATTCAAATTTTGTCCGAAAATAATTACTTTCAAGGCTGTGGATCGATCGGCGGATGCCGGTTTTTCCCAACAGCGCCATACCGCCTCTTTTGGTTCCGAGATGCGAATGGTAATCCGTACCGTAAAAAAGATCTTCAACACAGTTATGTTTTGCAACTACGCCAAAAAAACCGCCCATTTTTCTCCCTTTTTATTGGTTAAACGCTGTATCGGAAACATACCCACAAAAACGTGCCTATTTGTCATGGATAACTAAAAAAAATAAAAGATCCGATCGGTTAACACAGGTGAAAGGATGAATCAATGGATTTCATTCAAAGGTGAAGATGCGCGTAGTCGTTGGTAACAAAAATAAATTATTTACCGCAATGCGAAATTTCTTCGCCCGTCCAGTCTTTTTTCAGTGCTTGCTCCGATGTGCGGTTTTCACAGGCATATTCGCTGCATATGGCACAGTCCGGATCATTACAGGGATCGGTATGAATCAACGCACCGGCATTTCCCTTGAAATGGGTGCTGATGATGTGTTCGAGCTCACGCACTTCAATATCGGCCCTCGCCAACGAAAAATCACGGGGAAGAACCAGGTGAAAATCAATATGAAGGAAAGCCCCGGACCGTTTGGTCCGAAGTTTATGAATGTCGATCCAATAGGGTTTGCGGTGGCGAAGAAGGAGCGCGGATATTTCATCGATAATGCCCGGATCCGTGGTGTCCATGAGTCCTGAAAAGCTTTGACGAACCAGTTTCGCCCCGGTATACAAAATGTTCAATCCCACCATGCAGGCCACGGCGCCGTCCAGCCACAGCCATCCGCCGCTTTTGACAAGAAGCAACCCGAGAAGAACGCCGAACGTCGTGTACACATCCGTCAGAAGGTGCTTGCCGTCCGCGATAAGGGTCAGTGATTGGGTGCGGTTGCCCATACGAATCAGCAGGCTGCCGACCGCCAGATTTACCAGAGAGGCCAAAAACAAAATAATCATCCCCTGTTGCAAGTTGGGAAGCACTTGCGGGGTAACTATACGATTCAGGCCCGTTTTAAAAATGCCTATAGCGGCGACGATAATCAGGGCGCCTTCAAACCCGGCGGAAAAATACTCGATTTTGCCGTGGCCGTAGGGATGACTCCGATCCGCCGGTTTGGCGGCAACGATGATACTGCCCATGGCAAACGCACTGGCAACAACATTAATGATGGATTCCAGCGCATCGGACAGAACGGAGGAAGAATGCGTGAGCCTGTAAGTATAGAATTTAACCGCCATCAAAAGAACGCCGACAACCAAAGATAGGCCGATGGTTATTATTCTTATTTTAAAGGCTTGCGCCGCAGTATCTTCCGGTGCGTTACCGTTCTGAATCATGAATGTCATTTTCAGGCTCAAAGGAAATGGATAGTGCCGCAAGGACGGAAAATTCCGCCGGACCGAGACACTGAACCGGTCATCACAAGCCGACCCTATCCGAATCGTGGGCAACCGACTAAAATAAAAATACTGATCTACTGTATGCCACGAGGTATAAAATTTCAATACGGTTTATCCTTTCAGAGCGATGCCGCTCAATGCCGAAAAATATTCAAAAATCGGCGCATAAGCACCTCTCATCGATTCATTGCGTTGGAATGGATTGTTGAAAAATAAGAGCGTACATGCAATACAACATAACTTTTAATTACGTTATTAAAGCCCTTGCACTCACAGCCGGGGCGACCGGATAGGAGAAAATGATGGCCAAGGTCATTGTGGTTGATGACGACCCGCTGGTTTGCGACATTCTTTGCGAGTATGTTCTTCGTCTTAAGCACATCGTCCAAAAGGCGCATACGTTGCTTGAGGGACGCACCATGATTCAGGAAGGGCATTACGATCTTGTCTTTCTGGACGTAAGGCTCCCTTTCTTTTCGGCATTGTGCTGTCCTTGTCGCTGACGGTCGTGTGGCTGGTGGTTAAACGTTTCATTGCCGATCCGGTAAACAGCGTGATCAATCGTTTAACGCATGTTACGCCCTTGATCGATACGGCAGCCAGCTTTATTTCAACTGCGAGCCTTTCTTTAGCGGAAAGATCCACCGAACAGGCGGCGTCCATCGAAGAAATATCCGCATCTTTGGAAGAAATGTCATCCATGACCCGGAAAAACGCGGATAATGCCCCAGCCGCCGACCGACTGATGAAAGAAGCCGGCGCCGCGCCCCGCCTTGCCTCCCCCTCCCCCGCACGAATACCTTATCCAATTTCTATCATAAGGACAGTGGGTCGCCATCATACCAAAATTACGGGTTAGCGTTGAGTTCGTTCTAATTGAATGAGCCGCCTTTTCGCCGCCAAACCGCCGCCAAAGCCGGTCAGCGCGCCGTTGCTGCCGATAACCCGATGGCACGGCACGATGATGGGAATGGGATTGTTACCGGCAGCACCGCCCACGGCCCTGGCGGCTTTGGGGCTGCCGACAGCTTCGGCGATCATTTGATAGGTCACCAGTTTTCCGTAGGGAATTTTTTGCAGGGCGTTCCAAACCTTCTGCTGAAAGGGGGTGCCCACAGGCGCCAGAGAAAGCTCAAACCGTGTTAATTCCCCATTAAAATAGGCCCGCAGTTGTGCTTTGGCGGACTTGAAAAATTCCGGGGTTCTCTTCCAGTCGTCCCGAAGGAAAACCAATTTTTTTCCTTGCGGAAAGAAAATGTGCCGCAGCCCTGCTTCATCCCCCGCAAGGGTCAGGGCGCCAATCAAACCCGTTTCAACATCATCGTAGTTCATGACACGCTTTCCTTTTCGTAGCAACCCACCGGCGCTTCTGAAAAGCTGGGCGGCTGGACTGCTTGGCGCCAGGCACCCTTTTCAATCAGGCACGCTTTTTCGTGCATGTTTCTGATAAACTGCTCCCATACGCTTATAGAGAATTTTTCGAATTCGAGCAAGCGCTGCATCCCGGGCGCGATCAGTCATAACGATTTGAACTTAAAGCCCGCCGGAACGACACGGAATCGCGCCGGAATTTTATATGCGCTGTTTTTACTTGATAAATCAGTTAGAAGTGGTAGGAATAGGTCGCATATCGATCCGGAAGCGTCTAGCGGGCAGCCAAAAAACGACGGGCCGTTTCCCCGCCGAATTCATAGGAGGAATCATGACAGATAGGCATTCAATCAGTACCCGTACGCAAGTTTGCGCGGTGATCGGCAATCCGGTTGCTCACAGTCTCTCTCCGGCGATTCACAATGCCGCATACCGTCATTCGGGTCTTGATTTTGTTTATGTGGCGCATCAGGTGGTGGACTTGAAACATGCGTTGGCGGGCATGCGTGCCTTCCGTAATTTTCGCGGCTTAAGTGTCACGATTCCGCACAAAATCGAAGTGATGAAATATGTGGATGACATCACGGCAGCGGACCGTGCCATCGGCTCCATCAATACGGTGATTCATGAGAAAGACAGGCTGATCGGATTGGGCACCGATGGCCCCGGTGCGTTAAAGGCCTTTGGTGATGCGGGTACGGAAATCGACGGGAAAGCGATCTTGATGCTCGGCGCCGGTGGCGCCGCCAGAGCCATTGCCTTTACTCTCGCTATAAACAGGAAACTGCGGGAACTCATGCTGTTAGATATCGACGAGGCCATGCGACAGGTGCTGGCAGCGGATCTAAAGGCCGGAACGGACGCCGCCATCAAATCCGAGTCCCTGACCGAACGCACCCTCGCCGAAGCAATGGCAACCGCGGATATCATTATCCATTGCACACCCATCGGGATGCATCCAAAGGTGAATGCGTCCCTGGTTCCGGTCGAGCTGTTTCGGCCGGGGCAAGTGGTGTTTGATGCGGTTTATACACCGCTTGAAACAAAGCTGCTACGAGACGCCAGATTTTGCGGGCTAACGGCCATATCCGGCGTTGAAATGTTTATCAACCAGGCAGCCCTGCAGTTTGAACAATTTACCGGCCAAAACGCACCGGTCGATGTGATGCGGCAGGTGGTCATGGAGCATTTAACCGCATGAAGATTGTGTTGATCGGGTATCGTGGCACCGGGAAAAGCGTCGTTGGAGAGCTTGTGGCCAAACGGCTAAAACTGTCGTATGTCGGCATGGACGTGGAAATAGTCAAAAAGGCCGGCATGAGCATTCCGGAAATTGTGGCAACATATGGCTGGCCCGGGTTCCGCGACATGGAGTCCGAAGTGGCGCAAGCATTGGCAGCGCGTGATCAGCTTGTCATTGATACCGGTGGCGGGGTCATTGAACGGCCTGAAAATATCACAGCGCTTCAAAAGAATGCTCAACTCATCTGGCTCAAGGCCTCAGTAGCCACCATTGTTTCACGTATTCAAGGGGATACCGAGCGCCCCTCTCTGACCGGCGAAAAATCCTTTACGGAGGAAGTTTCGGAGATCCTGACGAAACGGTTGCCGAAATACCAGCGTGCCGCACAATACGAAATCGATACGGATCAATTGACCCCGCAACAGGTTGCCGACAAGATATGCCGATTTTGTGGGGAACCATAAGGAACCGCCGAGCCCGGTGGCACCTTTTCCTCCAGCAACTGCCGGGAAAGCGGCCTTGCTAACCCGTCGTTGGTTGTCCTGCGGAGAGAATCAAGGCATTGCAGCGCCGTATGGGAAATTGGGCAAACCGTGCGGCCCATGCGGGAAAAGGTCATCGGTTACCGATAGCCGTCATTCCGGCTTCCAGATATTTCTTCACCAATTCAATATAGATCTGTTGCCGCCTGCTTGAAAATTCTTTATCTTTTTCAGCAAGTTTTCGTACAATAGTCGCCGGATTTCCCGCAACAACGACTTCCGGCGGAATGATTTGCCGGCGCTTTACAATACTTCCCTCTGCCAAAATCGACCATTCTCCTATTTTAGACCAAATGCCGATAACCGACCCCATACCGATAACGGCGTGATCCCCGACCTCTTCCCCATGTAGAATCGCGCCATGGCCAACCGTAACATGTTTTCCGATCCGGTTTACATCGCCGGGGGGCGCGTGAACGATGGCGCCTTCTTCTACCGATGCGCCGTCTCCGATCACAATTCTTCCGTAATCCCCTCTTAAAATGGCACCATGCCCGATATAGCAGTCATCCCCTATCACCACATCGCCGATGACTTGTGCAATTTCACTAATATAGGAAGTTTTCCCGACAACCGGTTGTTTACCGTCAAATCTATAGCGCATTTCGATATCCTTTTAACAAAAGGCTGCCATAATCAGGGCAGCAGGTTTCCCCTCACCCGAAGGGTAACCTCACACTTATCATAACCGATCCCCCGGCTTCCCGGCGTTTTCGGCAGTGCGTGGCGTGGGGTTGGATCTTCATTTTTCACCGTTTTCATTGGCATAATTCGATGCCGAAATCACCGGCGGAGGGTAGCCGGTTTCCATTTTTATTCGATTTGATTCCCAGATGTTTTGAAATATCCGTATTTTTTTGATCATACAAGGAGAACCAGCGGGTCAGCAACAAGAAATGGGAGGCGAACCATCCGGGCTTTTGGAAACAGTATCGATTCTATATGGGTGTGATGCCCTCTGCTTTTTCATACCTTTCTAATACGCGGTTTTTGTATTATAGTATCATGATAAATCAAACCATTTTCAGCCTAAAACATCAAGGGGTTCATGTGATAGAAAAAATCGTATCCGGTGGTCAGACCGGCGCGGACAGGGCGGCGCTCGATGCCGCCATCGCCTTGGGAGTTCCTCACGGCGGGTGGTTGCCCAAGGGCAGAATCGCGGAAGACGGTCCGTTGCCGGATTCCTATGCGCTTCAGGAGATGCCCTCTGCTGATTACAGGGATCGCACCGTGCAAAACGTCATTGATTCTGACGGCACCCTGATTATCTCGCGGGGGGCTCTCACAGGGGGGTCGGCTACCACATTAACAGCAGCCAAGGATAACAAAAAGCCGTCCCTTCACATCGATTTGAATGTAACGCCCGCTTTTTCAGCGTTATCCGAGATCGTGGACTGGCTTATAGCGAACCGTATCGCCGTTCTCAACGTGGCCGGTCCGCGGGCCAGCAAAGATGCAACGATTTATGCCGATGTCAGAAAAATTATTGAGGGCGTGTATTATTTGGGCATGGTTAAAGCGAATATGACGGCCCAATTGCCGCCCCAACAGTCGGAAAAGGGATTAACCCATTTGCCTGGCAGTGTGGCAGCGGCTGTGGATATTATTATTGGTGCCATGTCGCTTAAAGATAGAACCATGGTGGCCAACATGACCGAAAAAGAGGTGCTTTCGCTTGAAGAGACGCTCGGTCGTTACGTTGCTGAAAGACTGGACGAATGGACTGCCAACAGCGCGCTCGTGGCGTCGTATTTTCAATTGACCGGTAAGATCTATCAACGCGAAGAGGCGGTCGCCGTGTTGCTTCAGCAGTTGTGGCAAAAGCTCAAAGCGACGCACAGATTAAGGATTGTCAAATGATGATGCACCTCCTGTGCGAGCGCATTCACCGTCCCCGAATTGATGTTAAAAAGGGCTAAGGAAAAAGAGATTTCCGAAGCCCTTTATAAGCAGAGGGGCGCAACCGTTTTATTGGATTGGCTGAGGGGCGCACAGATGCTCCGACTCAATGGAAAGCCGACCGCAACCGTCACAGACAAAATTCATGGCGGATAGCTTGTCCTTGCACATATGCTTGGGATCCGTTTCCAGCGTGCCGCAAAAACTGCATTTTTCCTTTTCATCGCATGGATTGCACAGATGCCCGGGTGAGTTGGCCATGGCACCACAATTTTTACATGTATAAGTCATGGTGTACCTCCCTTTTAGAGAAGTGTTGTCACAATGAAACCCTATCGTATTAAAGACTATGACCGTAAATATGGGGTCTTATCGTCAAAAGTCAAGTGGCCCGGCGCGCGGCAGGGGAATCGCAGGGCATCCATCCGAATTCGCGCTGAATATGCAGGCACCGGTGTGCTGGATTTTTTATGCTGTCGTTTCACCTATCATGACCGCGGCAAATGGACCCGGTTGATCCGCGCAGGCAACGTGAGGATAAATGACCGGGAAACGAATCCCCTTGCGGAACTCAATGCCGGAGATGAATTGGCCTATGTGGGGTTTGATGAAATAGAACCGCCGGTTTGCGAGCAATACGATGTTTTGTATGAGGACGAGGATCTGCTCGTCATCAATAAGCCGGGAAATTTGCCTTGCCATCCGGGCGGGCGCTATTTTCGGCATACCCTGTGGCACCTTCTGACAGCCCGGTATCGAATGGGTGCCCTGCATTTTATCAATCGGCTCGATCGGGAGACATCCGGCATTGTCCTGGTGGCTAAAACCCTTGATGCGGGTAACGCATGCCGTCGGCAATTTGAATCCGGCTCGGTTCAAAAGCAATATCGGGTAGCGGTTTATGGTGATTTTCCGCTAGGAAAAATAGGCGCACAGGGGGGACTGAGCAGGGATATGACCAGCTCGGTTCGAAAAAAACAGCGCTTTATCGTTAGCGGGGCGTATGACTTTTCTTCGGACGCCGTGAAATTTTGCCAAACCGATTTTCAACTGCTGGCGCGAAACCGAGGGCTGTCGCTTCTGGCCGCTTTTCCGGTCACCGGTCGGTTGCACCAGATTCGAACGACGCTGTTTTCGATGGGCTACCCCGTGGTGGGGGATAAACTATACGGACCGGATGACACCCTCTTTCTTCGGTTCATCGAAGACCGACTAACCGCGGAAGACAAACAGAAGCTGATTCTTTCCCGCCAGGCTCTTCATGCGTATCGGGTGCAACTGCTTCATCCCGTTTCGGGAAGGAAGATGGATTGGATTGCACCGCTTCCGGCAGAAATTGAAAGTTTATTTAACGAGGTGATACCTAATCCGGAAAAGCCGGATGCTGGAATGCTGGGATGCTGGGATGCATAAAAGCCATCTTTCACCTTCGGCGAACATACACGCAAAGGCGTGCATGTTTCTGGTAAAGGGCCTAAAGAAGAGACCGGTGATAAGCGGTGATTGTTGCAGTTGGGGCAGTTTCGGAATACCACCGCCTTTTACTCAGCGCTTTTTACGACCCGATTTTTCCCCTGTCTTTTTGCCTCATACAGGTTTTTATCGGCCTCCCGAATACATTCTGCTGATCCCGTATCGCCGTAGAAGTGATCGGAGACGCCGAAACTCATGGTGACCTTAATTTCTATTTCGTCGAATGAAAAAATGTGCCCGTCAATCCTTTCCCGAAGTCTTTCCGCCGTGTCGCCGGCATTCCCTGAGGACATGTCCGGCAGAAAAATCAGGAATTCTTCTCCTCCCCACCGGCTGGTTAAATCCTGTGGGCGTGTTATTTCCTTAAGAATATTGGCTATTTGTTGTAAAACGAAGTCGCCGGTTTCATGACCAAAGCGATCATTTATCTTTTTGAAATCGTCGATGTCGCAGAGGATGATCGAAAAAGGCCGCTTTGATCGGGAGGCTTTCATCACCTTGTGTTTTAAATATTCCATCAGAAACCGCCGATTCATCAAATCGGTCAGCGGGTCATACATGGCTATGTGCTCGATTCTACAAAGAATATCCCTGGTTGCCCAGATAACGAATATTGACAGCAGCAAAATGACAGCGGTTTCGAAAAGACTTTCCGTAAAATTTATCGGTGTGGGGTGACCACCGGGAAGGAAGGCGGGCACATCCAATATTTCATTCAGCCACAAAACCAGAATGACAACGCCAAATCCAATATATTCAAAGAGAATGATTTTTTTAAAAAGCCGATTGGTTGTCATGTTCTTGGGTAAACACTCCAGCGAATTTGATTATCACTTAATTTTGTAACTACTCAGGAACACAGAATTCTGAATACTGTCTCCTGGATACTGAGCAGTTACTTAATCTTTTTAATTATGCCGAAAAACGCTACGTTGGGCAATACCCGAATTCAACCGTTTCCTTTCACAGGGTTTTGCACGGAATAAACCCTCGAATTCAAAGCGGACGTCGGAAAAACAAGTTCACAGGAATAAACCATAGAAACCAAATCATATAAATCAGTTATCCGCCATTATGCGAATGCACGCGCATGGTTTAAAATTTTGAACGCTCGGAAAAATTTGTTAATATGCTGTAAATATTGTAAAATAATATTAAAACGGTCTGATTTTGAATTTAAAATATTGAACTGGAAAAGGCGCCGGATCAGGCTCCCTGCGATAAATCGTTTGCGTAGCTAACGCGATAAAAATATAATATAATATAAAAACATATGGTTAAAAAATAATGAGGAGAAATCAGGGCGATCTATGCTGATTTGGCAAATTTATTGCACTAACTCTCATCAAACAGACAAAATAATTCATCTGTTCTCCTCCTTTTAGCCGGTTGTTTGGGCGCAACCGGCTAAATCCTTCTCCTCCAAACGGCTGATCCGTTAATTCGGTTCAGCCGTTTCACTTTGATCTCCGCCCTAAAAAGGGACGTAAGCTTATTTTTGGATGAAAGATACAAAAATAGAGCATGGGGGGTGTTCATTATTTTTAAATTCATCAAATTGGGTAAAAATACCCATCCCTGTCTTTTTGAAAAAACAACTGCATCGGGAATACTTCTTAATTATTTGAAAAAATAATATATATTTGATTTTAACGTTTTGTGGTGAGTTAAGAAGCCCTCGGCAACCAGAGGTTCAGTCTTTCGCGGCAGGGTTTAACCGGTTTTATTTTATTGACAAACATTTTTAATTTCATATTAGGTTAGAAGTTGAGATTTAACAATTGAGGATTTTTATCAAAAGGGGAGAGCAAGATGGCAAAAGGAATTGTAAAATGGTTTAGCGACAAAAAAGGGTTTGGCTTTATTGAGCAGGAGAATGGACCGGATGTATTCGTCCATCATTCGGGGATTAATTCGAGTGGGTTCAAAACTCTCAAAGAAGGTGCCCGGGTTACATTTGACATCGAGCAGGGCAAGAAAGGGCCTTCCGCAGTCAATGTGACTGAAGAATAAAAAATAATTCCTGATGGATAAAGGGTATTTCATTGAATTTCGGTGAAATGCCCTTTTTTTTCCGCCGATGCGGTGTGCCGGCGGGATGCATTTTTTATTCCCTGAGGAATGGAGTGTTACAGTATGCGGTTGGCGCCGATAGTCCTGCTGCTTATTTCAAATTTATTTATGACCTATGCCTGGTACGGACATTTGAAAGACATGCGGGCCAAGTCCCTTCTGCTGGTGATTCTGATCAGTTGGGGCATCGCTTTTTTTGAATACTGCCTGCAAGTGCCGGCCAACCGCATGGGAAGTGCTTACTTTTCACTGGTGCAGCTCAAGGTCATTCAGGAAGTACTCACCATGATCGTATTCGGCGGATTTTGTTTTTTTTATATGAAACAACCGTTGACATGGGATTATCTGTGGGCCAGTGTTTGTCTGGCGTGTGCCGCCTTTTTTATGTTTCGTCATGTTACGGCAGGTTCATCTTTTTAAGAACGAAACACACCCCGCATGGGGGGCGGTCACAAAAAAAATAAGTACTAAATCAATTAAATAGCCCCCAACAGGCTTGCCTTTACGACCCTTCGTATTATGTTATCAGTCACGAGATGCCCCATTATTGGTTGAAAATTGAAAGAACAGGGGGAATCTTTGGCGTATTGCCAGTTGTCACTATGGGAAAGGAGGTGAGCAACATGGCTGATGATAGAAATAGGGTTGCTCCGGAGATTTGTACGTTTGTACATGACGACCAATCGGCATTGAGCATTGAGATCGCAATTCCCGGGGTAAAAAAAGAGGATATCACCTTACGGATGCTGGATGACAGTTTCAGCCTTTCCGCACCGCGGGATGATTTTGAATATGTGGCTGCTTCGGGTTTTTGCTGTCCGGTTCGTGCAGAAAAGGCAAAATCGACTTACGAGAACGGCTTATTGAAAATTACGGTGCCGTTTAAAGATCCCATGGAGAATGCCGTAATGGTTGCGATAGAATAGTTGCCGCGTTCGCGTTGCGGGCTGAATGCGCGCAGGTGATGACAGTCCGCCGCCGGACCGCCCTTGCGGTAGCGGGCGGTTCGGCGGCTTGTTTGAATTAATTCAATGATATGGGTATATATAGGCATTATGAAACCTTATAGTGAAAAGAACACACCGTCCCCCTCAGAGATCGAGAAGGAAATCAGTAGCTTTCTATCCAAACGGTTTGGTGAGAATGTGAAAATCATATCCCCCTTTACGCTGCCCAAAGAGGCAATGACCGACATGACGGAAAAACCGGTTAAAAAGGAAGAAAAAATAAATTTTGACCTGAAACCGGAAGAACTGGTGCATTACCTCGATCAGTACATTATCAAGCAGGATTATGCCAAAGCCGTACTGGCTACCAAAATTTGCACGCATTTCAATCGCATCAAGCATTTGCAGGGGCAATCCGAAAAAGCCTTTGAAATGGTCGGTAACATCAAGAATAATGTGTTGATGGTTGGTCCGACCGGTGTCGGAAAAACCTATATGATCAAGCTGATCGCCAAGAAAATAGGGGTTCCGTTCGTAAAGGGGGATGCCACCAAGTTCAGCGAAACCGGATACGTCGGTGGTGATGTGGAGGATCTGGTTCGGGATCTTGTGCGGGAAGCCAACGACGATATCGAGTTGGCCCAGTGCGGGATCATCTATATCGATGAAATTGACAAAATCGCTTCCAGCCGGAATATCGTCGGCGCGGATGTTTCCAGGACCGGCGTGCAACGGGCGTTGCTGAAACCGATGGAGGAAACGGATGTTGATTTAAAGGTGCCCCATGATCCGGTTTCCATGATTCAGGAGGTGGAGCGGTTCCGGAAAACGGGAAAGCGGGAGAAGGCCACCGTTAATACCAAAAATATTTTGTTTATTATGAGCGGGGCGTTCAACGATCTATCGGATATCATTTCAAAACGCCTGTTGAATCAGGGGATCGGGTTTGGCGCCAGAATCAACAAACTTCAGGACAAGTCGGATATTTTAAAGCATCTGAAATCTGAAGACCTGATAGACTTCGGTTTCGAGTCCGAGTTTGTGGGGCGGTTGCCCGTACGCGCTGTTTTTGAGCGGCTCACAGAGAAAGATCTCTATGATATTTTGAAAAATCCGAACAATCCCGTAATGTTAGGGAAACGGCTGGATTTTGCTTCCTACGGTATTGAGTTGGAGATGGAAGACCAGCTGCTGCAAAAATTGGCGGCTATTGCCTATGAGGAAAATACGGGCGCCCGGGGCTTGGTCAGCGCCGTCGAAAGCGCGATGCTGCCCTTTGAAACGAAGCTGCCGTCCACGAAATTGCGTAAGTTTCCGGCGACGATCGATATTATCAAAGCGCCTGAAAAATTTCTTCAAGAGCTTAGCGATAATCCCGGCAGTGACAGCCAATTGGCGGCATTTGAGAAAATCGTTCAGGAAAACAAACAGGCGTTGATGACGTATCTGGAACAGAACCGGGAAAACTGGTCCGGGAAATACCGGTTTACGCTGACGCCTTCCCGGATGGGATCCATCGCCGACTATTATGCCGGGCATATTATTGATATTGAAGCCGCGGTGAAAAAGATTAAAACGTATTACGAGGAAATAAAAAATATCGAGCTTCGGTTTTACAAACAGCATGACACCAATATCGTTCTTGAGGAAGACGCGGTGGATTATATTATCGCGCAGATCGTCGAAAAGGATATGCCGATGGAGGCGATTTGGGAAAAGCTCTCCCATGATTTTGAAGACGGCGCCAAGCTTTTGGTTGAAAAAACCGGAAAAAAACAGACTGTTTATCAATAGGGAGGCGCTCCTGAATCCGGAGGAAGCCTTAAACCGGCTCATTCGCCAGGCGATGAGCAGTAAGCTGCAGGATACAAAAGAATAAAAAAAACAAGGAGAACCAAATGCTCTTTCCGGATTATCGGCCACGACGATTGCGCCAAAATGAATCCTTTCGAAAAATGATACGGGAAACGGTGCTGACCCCCGATAATTTCATTTTGCCCCTTTTTGCCGTTGAGGGGAAGGACGTGAAAAAGCCGATCCCCTCGATGCCCGGCAATTTTCACCTTTCCCCGGATCACTTGGTCAAGGTCTGCAAGGAGGCACGGGATCTTGGAATTCCCGGGGTAATGATTTTCGGCATTCCTGGCAAAAAAGACGCCCTGGGTACCGAAGCGTACCGAAGTGACGGTGTCGTGCAAAAAGCGGTTCGCGCCGTTAAGTCAAAGGTGCCTGATTTGGCCGTAATTACAGATGTATGCCTTTGCCACTATACGGAGCATGGTCACTGCGGATGCCTGGACGGCGAGGTCATCGACAATGATGCAACCCTTGATCTGCTGGCCCGTACGGCGGTGTCCCATGTCAAGGCGGGCGCGGACATGGTGGCGCCCTCGGACATGATGGACGGCCGGGTGGCTGAAATTCGAGAAGCGCTCGATGACAATCATTTCAGTCATATTCCGATTATGTCCTATGCGGCAAAATATTGTTCCGCCTATTACGGGCCCTTTCGGGAAGCGGCCGGTTCCGCACCCAAATTTGGTGATCGGCGCACCTATCAGATGGACCCAGCCAACGCCTTGGAAGCGATTCGAGAGGTGACCCTGGATATTGAGGAGGGGGCTGATATTATTATGATAAAACCGGCATTGGCCTATCTAGATGTGATTTATCGCATTCGCCAGGAAATTGATTTGCCGGTGGCCGCTTATAACGTGAGCGGAGAGTTTGCCATGATCAAGGCGGCCGAGCAGATGGGATGGCTTGACGGAAAACGCGTGATGCTAGAAACGCTGACCGCCATCAAGCGGGCCGGGGCGGACATCATTTTAACCTATTTTGCCATGGATGCCGTCAAGGCCCTTCATGGTTGAACCAGATAAGACCGATACCGCCTGAGAGGAAAACTTTTTGCCGATCCCCATGACAAAAAAAGACGAACAAGCTGAGCACCGCCTTCAAAAGTATTTGTCTTAAGGCGTGCTCTTGCGCCACGCCGTCAAGGGCGTGGCGGGCGCTTTTGTGAAGAGACTTATTCGGTGTTCCGGCCGTTCCACAGATCATTGAGCATCAGGGTGATGGGCCGGTCTTCTTCACTCATTCCGGTAAAACGGATCGGTCCGGGGTGCCTGTAGTCATCATCCCCGTGAGATGCCGCGAGCCATTTTTCCCGAAAGGCTTTGACGACCTGAAAGGCCGGGGAATGAATATCCACCAAACTTTTTTCGATCACCAGGGAAAGCTTTCCCTGCCGTTCTTCCAAATGCATCAATGGCGCGATGGGAATGCCGATGGGTTCCCATTGTGAAAAATCTTTTTCCAGATTCTGAATGGCCGCCATCTGGCCGGTGGCGCCGTTGGCGATCAGGCTGAATACGGTTAGCCCCAGATTATACGTATAAATGCAGTCAAACCGGGTCGGATCACTGCCGCGGCCGTCGTACCCGTAGAAATGAGACTGTGTTTTAAATTTAGGCACGGAGGCGGTGTAAATTTTAGCGATTGCCGCCGGTGTGTCCTGCGCTTCTTTAATGGCTTGGCCCTTGACGATCGCCTGCTTCAGGGTTTTTTGAGAGATGATGTCCGGCTTTACGATGTAGTAATCGGCATTCGGATAATTTTTAAACAGAATGGGACCGAAAAAGTCTGGGTCCAAACCGCCTTTTTTCAATGTTTCCTCATAGTATGCCCTATGAATGCCGATCTTATATTCCCCTTTTTCCTTTAAAATATTCAAATAGTCCGTGACCAGGCCCATCAGAACCTTATCGGTTTCAACCAGGGAAAACTGGAAATTGCCGTGACTGTCGCGCTCCGTTAAGAGGCCTTCCTGAAAAAACTGGGGCAGATCATTGAATAATTCGTCATCCCGGCTGTTCCATATGCCGCGGGCGCTTTCTCCGCGAATATCCCGGCCCAGCCGCCGTAAATAGTCCAGCTTTTCCTCCAACAGGAGGAAGGTGGTGTGAAAATCCTTGTCGTGAGTATGGTTATATTCCGCGATGATCATGTTGAGCTTGATAATAAAAACCTGAATTTCATTGATAAATTCCAGAACCCCCTCGGGGATGACGATAACGCCGTAGTTTTTTCCGGCTGCGGCCCTTCGAACGATGCCGTCGCATACGACCCGGGAAAGATGTCGCAAGGTCATACCATAGGCGCTGTAATCGATGTCGCTATGGGTGGGGTCAGCCTTGCTTAGCCGTCTGTGATCCACATAATCGCAAAGATCTTCGCCGATGAGGGTGATATTGGCATGGGTTTGCAAGGCGACTTCCAGGGCCAGGTGGCTGGCCACCCGTCCCATCACTTTGCAGATGTGCCAATATTTAACGTCCGAGCTGCAGTCCGTGCAGAGATTGCTGATTTCGAGGGCAAACCCGCGCGCGGCCGTGTGGAAGCCAAAAGACATGGCGCAAAGGGTTTTGCCGGTCGCGTCCCGTACTTGAATATCCCCGTCAATGGTTTTGGGGACACCGATGACCTGAATATGATCATCGAACATTTCCTGTGCCAGAAAGGCGGCATTTGTGTTGGAGTCATCCCCTCCCACGACCACCAGGGCATCCAGACCGAGTCGTTTGCAGGTCTCCCTGGAAAGCGCCATTTTTTTAGGGGTATCTATTTTGGTTCGCCCGGTTTTTATCATCGTGAATCCGCCGATATTCCGATAGTTGTCTACAAGTTCCCGGGTCAGCTCAACATATTGCCCCTCTATAATGCCGTCCGGCCCCAGCAGAAATCCAAACAGTCTGGATTCCGGGTTGGCCTTTTGGGCCGCGTCGAAAATGCCGGCGATGACATTATGTCCGCCGGGTGCGGGGCCGCCTGAAAACACGATACCGATGTTGCGTTTTTTGCTGAAAGCGGTTTTTTCCGCTTCACCGGGCAAGGTGGTACCGTGAATGGTTTGGAGTTTGTTGTTTATAATTTTAGGCAGTTGCTTTCTGGCCTCGCCATCGATCTCGAATTTGTATTGATCGCTATCGGTTAAGATCGTGTAGGGCTTGAGAAAGGCGGCGCACACGGGCGGCTTGTATTGTCTTCTTTCGATTAACTCCGGATTTTTGTTGGCGGTCACTTTTTCAACTTCAGGGTGTTTTAAAAATTCCTCAATATTCATCACGTCCATTCCGTAGTTTGATTTTTGAAAAAAGTTTATAGGGCGGATACGCGGTTTCGCCCGGCTTGCTTGGCGTTGTAAAGCGCCCGATCCGCTCGGGTAAAAATATCATCTTGGGTAAGATCTTCGGGAACGGTTTGAGTAAGCCCGATACTGACGGTGATGGTCACCTCGTCGGATTTGTGAATAAACTTTGTCTGCTCAACGGTTTGCCGCAATTTCTCCGCCATTTCCAGCGCGCCTTCGGCGGGGGTTTCCGGCACGATGACAATGAATTCCTCTCCACCATACCGGGCCAGAAAATCGCTTTTTCGCAGCACCGGTTTGATCCGGTTGATAATTTCCTTCAGGCATAAATCGCCGATGCTATGCCCGTAAAGGTCATTGATACGCTTGAAGTTGTCGACATCGAAAATTAGCAGGGAAAAGAGGCGATGATACCGCTGGAATCGTTGGAGTTCCTCTTCCATTCTTCGATCATACGCACGGCGGTTATAGATGCCCGTGAGCGGATCGATCAGAAGTTCGCGCTCAAGGGCTTTTGCGCGTTTCCAGGCGGTTTGAATTTCTCCTTTCATATCATGCAGGTTCTGTTGAAGTTTCTGCGTTTGCTGATCCGCCAGTTCGAGCCGCGTTGAGTCATCTTTACGTTTATTTTCCAGTACGGTTTTGATGAAAGAGAGTCTGGAGACGACCGCACTTTTTAATTCCGATAAATTTCTTGAGGAGTCGATACTTTGCTTGAAGTCGACCAGTTGAACTTCAATGGTGTCCGTAAATGAGGAGCTGACCTGTTGAACGTCTTTGGCAAATGACAGGGAATTGATCATTTGACCTTCCACTTCAATCAACCGCTCCCCAATTTCCCTGATAAACGCGGCGGCCTCTTCACGTTCCTTGCTGATTTTAGAAACGTAATTGGTTATCAGGTTCAATATCGATGTTCGAATGGTGACAAACGATTCGGCGTCTGCGGCTTGATTGAGCTGTTGCTCGATTTTCCGAACTTTTTTAAGCACGCTTTCGTCCAGATTGAGGCGCAGCTCATTGATAATATGCTGGTACGTTTGTTTTATCTGAGAGATGGCATCGGACGCATCTGGCTGTTGTGCTGCCGGCGCGGTTTCAGCTGGATCACTTTTCCGAAGCCATTTGAGCAGTGCTGGGGAGATACTCTTATTCTTTTTTGATTCGGGGGCGTTGATGCTTTGTTTAAGTGTCGCATCCTTCAGCTGAAGCAACAGGTGTTTCAGTGACTCGTGGGACGCGCCGTTTTTCGCCAGCCGCTTAAAGGCATTTAAATGCTGTTCAAGTTCAGGATTGCCGTCCACGCGCAGAAGCTGCGCCAGCGCCAACAGGTTCCACCGGTAGTTTGATTCGTTTTCCTTGGTCTGGTGTTCCAGTTTGTCAAGCCGGTTAATGAGTTCTTGCCGATGCTCTTTCACTATTGCCAATTGCAGTTTGAGGGAGTCAATTTTCTGCCCTGATCCGGATTTTTGGGGGTCAGTCGATTCTGTAGTAGGTGGCATGGGTCGGGTGCTTCCTCCTGGTTCGGCTTTTAACGCGTATGGACCAAACAGCCGCATATTCTCCATCTTAATTCAGATACATACCTGTGTAGGGGGCAAGGTGTCAAGATCATTTCAAAGGTTGGGGGGCAAGCCGCTTGGCGTTTGCAAGCGCACGGCGGCACAGGTTAAGGGCAAGCCACGCAGTCCGGCCGGTGTGTTCAAGCGATATTCCCATATATTGTGTCTATATATAGATGCAAATACCGCAAATTGTGTTTTTTTGCTTTACAGAAAAGCAGGTTTCTGGTAGGTCGTATGATATTTTTAAAATGCATGGGTCCTTAATATTCTCTATAAATTTTCCGGCAGGCTTCATCAGGAGTGATTCGCTAATGAAACTTAAAAAGATGGAAATTCTCGGATTCAAGTCGTTTCTGGATAAGGCTGGGATCGAATTTCCTGAAGGCGTTTGTGCGATCGTGGGGCCCAATGGCTGCGGAAAGAGCAATATTTTCGATGCGCTTCGATGGGTCATGGGCGAGCAGAGCGTCAAGCAGCTTCGGGGCAAGGCCATGGAGGATATTATTTTTGCCGGCGCCGGTGGAAAACCGCCCCTGAACATGGCGGAAGTATCCCTTACCCTGTCCAACGACGGCAGTTTCATGCCCGAGGAACTGCGGGATTTTTCCGAGATTATGATTACCCGGCGATTGTACCGGTCTGGCGAGAGCACTTACCTTATCAATAAGCGGCCCTGCCGGCTGAAGGATATTCACAATGTGTTTCTGGGCAGTGGCCTGGGTGCCAAATCCTATGCCATTATTCAGCAGGGAAGGATCGGGGCGATCACCGACGCAGGGCCGGAAGAGCGGCGGGTGTTTATTGAAGAAGCGGCAGGGGTTACGCGCTATAAACAGCGAAAGGACGAGGCGCTTCGAAAGCTCACGGCCACCCAACAGAACCTGTTGCGCTTAAACGATATTATCGTTGAGGTGGAGCGTCAGATGAATGGTTTGAAGCGTCAGGCCAAAAAGGCCGAGCAGTATAACCAGTTTCAGGAGCAAACCGTTCAGCTCGATGTTCGCTTGACCCTTCACCATTATGAGGCATTATCTCGTGAAATTCAGGAAGCCGATGCCCTGCTGACCCGCCTCAGGGACGCTGATACGGCTCATTTCGCGGAGCTTAAAAAACTTGATGCCGTGCTGGAAGCGATCAAGTTGTCCAGATGGCGGAAAAATCAGCTTATCTCGGAGCAAAAGTCGAACCAGTTTGAATACCAGCGGCGCGTTGATAAGGCGGAAAATGACCTGGCGCATTTGCGTGAAGAAATCGGGCGGCTTGGCAGCGAGCAGGCAGGACTTCAGGCGGCCCACAATGAGTTGGCGGAAAAAAATCAGACCATCGATGGGGAAATCGATCAGGTTCGCACTGAAAACAACCAGACCCGCAGTGCGCTGGAATCCGTAAAAGTGACCTTAAACCGGGAGCATGAAGCCTCTCGCGCTATTCGGGAAAAGCTCTCCGCCTTAAATGCGGTGATGGAAGATAAAAAACGTCGCCTGCTTGATTTGAGCGCCCGGGAAGCCCAGTACCAAAATATCTTCCAGCATTCAGAAAATACAAAAGAAACATTGAAGCGGAGATTGCGGCTGGCCGATGAGCAGGAGGTGCTCGCCCGGAAGAAAGTCAGCGAGGTGCAGCAGCGTGTTCAAACCGCTCATGAAGATCTCGACGAATGCTGCCGGGAACTGGCGGACTTGAAAGGCAGGGTGTCGACTTCGGAAAAAGAGGTGCATGAATCCGGCCGCGCCCTGAGCGAGCAGATCAAACAACACCAGAGGTTGCAGCTTGAACGCAAAAGCTGTGTGTCCCAATATGCCACCTTGAAAAAAATGGAAGAGAGCATGGGGTGGTACAAGGACGGGGTCAAGGCCATTTTAACATCCTGCGGCGTGAAAAAAGGGGACGATGAACGGGACGTTGTCCCGGCACCGGTGAACGGTGTGCTGGGAATCGTCGCCGACATGGTGGAACCGGCACCGAGTTACGAAATGGCGGTAGAGGCGGTATTCGGTGAATCTCTGCAGTATATTCTGGTCAGTGACCATGAAGCCGGAATGGGCGCCATCGACTATCTGCAACGTTCCGGCGCGGGTCGTGGCGGGTTTGTGCCTGTCTCTGCGGTCAAGACCGTTACAAATGGCAGCTCAAAAGGGCCGGATGCGGACAAGCGGCTGCTGAACCATGTGACGATTCAACCGGGATATGAAAACGTGGCGGAGGCTTTGCTGGGCCATGTGGCCGTGGCCGAAGATTTATCTGAAGCCATGGCGCTTTACCATCGAAACGGCGCGGTGCAATCCGTGGTTACCAAGGGCGGGGATGTGGTCTCTCATCAGGGGATTATGATCGGCGGAAGCCGAGAGAACCTGGCCGGCATCCTGTTGAAGAAAAAAGAATTAAAAGCCCTTCAGCACCAAATCTTTGAGATGGATTCCGCACTGGATGAAGTCGGACGAATCCGGACGGAGCTGGAAGTTCGTGTTCGGGCTGCTGAAACCGGCTTACAGCAGTTGATCGAGAAGAAAAACCGGGCGGTCCGCAATGAACTGGAGTTCGAAAAAGCGCATTATAAAGCCGGGGAAGACCTTAAAACCGCCCAACATCATCTGGATATCGTGCAACTGGAACAGGAACAGCTTCAGGGAGAACAGAACGATGTGGATGAGGAGCTGAACCGGTTCCGGGGCGAGCTGGTTCAAATCCGGAAAGAAATTCAGGCCACCCAACAGGAGATTAACGAGCTCGCCGCAGAGTTCGGGAATCTGACACGCCAAATAGAGTCCTTTGATCGGCGTATCGTGGATGGCAAGATGACGCAGACCTCTCTGAACGCAAGGTTGGAAAACGGTGAAAAAACACTAAAACGCCTGGCGGATTTTCAACGGGACGGCCAAGAGCGCCTTGAACAATTGCGCCTGGATATCGACGCGAAAGCCGGAAGGCAAATTGCCGCCAAGGAGCGGGCCGCCGAATTGGACGCTTCCCTTGCCGCCATGTATGAGCAGTTGACGTCACTGAACTGTGCCCTGGAAGAAAACGAAAGCCAGTATCAGGCCATCTCCGCGGATATGCAGCATAAGGACACGGCGGTTTCCGATATCCAGACCCAGCGGGAAAAGACCTTGCAGAACATTCGCATGCTGGAAACAGAGCAAGCCCAGCGAGGAACGCGCCTGGAGAGCCTGGCCGTGCGCATGGAAGAGCGTTATCAGCGCCCCTTTGAGGAACTGAAAAGCCGGTTTGCCGATGTCGAAGACGAACGATCCCCCGAGCAAATCGAAACGCAACTGGTGGAACTTCGGCAGCGAATAACCAATATGGGGGAAGTTAATCCAGGCGCCATCCGGGAGTATGATACCCAAAAGGAGCGCTTTGAATTTTTAACGACCCAGCGGGATGACCTTAACCGGGCCTTGGAAGATCTACAGAAAGTCATTCGAAAAATCAGTCGCGTGACCCAGGCGCGGTTTCTTGAAACACTGAGCCGGGTTAACGAAAAATTGAAGGAGGTATTTCCGCGTTTGTTTGAAGGCGGTTCCGCGGAGCTGGTGCTGACGGATTTGAACAATCCCCTGGAGTCGGGGCTGGAATTCATCATTCATCCACCGGGCAAGAAAGTCACCCGCCTGAGCCTTCTTTCCGGCGGTGAAAAAGCCATGTCCGCGATCGCCTTTATTTTTTCCATCTTCCTGATCAAGCCGGCCTCGTTCTGCTTGCTCGATGAGATCGATGCGCCCCTGGATGAATCCAACGTTTTCAGGTTCAATGAACTGCTGCGGATTATCGGTGAGCAGTCCCAGATCGTCATCGTCACACACAATAAGCGAAGCATGGAATTTGCCGATACGCTCTTCGGCGTTACCATGGAGAAAAAGGGAATTTCGAAGGTGGTATCGGTCAGTTTGGAGCGCAGGGAGGCGGCGTAACGGCCGATATGTGAATCAAGCGCATCCCATTTAGAGGATAGACTCTTTATCAGTAACATACACGCTTTTGCGTGTATATTCGCCGAAGGTGAAAGATGGCTTTTATGCATCCCAGCATCCCAGCATTCCAGCTTCCGGCCTTGCCGGGTCGGGGGGTGTGTGAACGAAAACAAGCCCCTCTTAAAAAAACTTAATAATTAGCTTGCTATTATTCAAAGGAAAGGTTACCTTGACACACTCATTTGGCCTCGCCTGCAAGTGGCGGGGCAGTTTTTTCTGAAGGTGTCTATACCTACCGATTTGACATCCTCCAGCGTAAGACTTTGAAAATTTTTAGAAAGGAGGATGTTGTCATGATTAATGGAACAGTTAAGTGGTTTAGCGACAGCAAAGGATTCGGGTTCATCGAGCAGGCTGATGGTCCGGATGTGTTTGTTCACCATTCGGCAATCAATGCCAGCGGCTTTAAAAGCTTGAATGAAGGCGACAAGGTTACGTTTGACATCGAGCAGGGGAAAAAAGGCCCGTCTGCAGTTAATGTCACTGTAGCCTAATTTTTCGGTTATTTTGTAATGAAGGGCATGCCACCAAAGTTCAGTGGGTGCCCTTCATCGTTCGGGCTTTATGTTTTTGCATAAAGCCATCGATTTATCATTTCTCTGTCTTTGTGGGGTCAGGTGCGTTTTTTGCGGATGATTTGAATTGCAAAAAATGAGAGAAAGGATTTTGAATATGAATATTTATGTCGGAAACCTGTCATATAATATGACGACGGACAGCTTAAAAACAATTTTCGATGAGTTTGGCGAGGTAGAAACCGTCAAGGTTATAACCGACCGATTTACCGGAAAATCAAAAGGATTCGGTTTCGTCGAAATGCCGAGTAATTCTGATGCGGACAAGGCGATCAAGGCATTAAACGGAAAGATGATCGATGGAAACAACATTAAAGTAAATCCCGCGGATCCTGGTGGCAAGCAACGCGCTAAGAAGCCGTTCCGAAGAAGGGATTATTGAATTTGCTCCCCGAATAAAACGCCTTTGATCGTAGGCGTTCCGTCCGCGCTACCCCAATCCGGTTTCGCCGGGAACTGGCAGTTCACTGCTTATAGTTGATAGTTTGTATCAAATACACCTTGTTGACGGATGCATGGTTTTTGCGTGTATGCCTTTGATAACGGCTCTAAATACCAAGCGTGTTGATGAAACCGCATAAGCATCCGGGGGTGCGGGCAAAATACGCCCTGCGCCCCCCTGCGGCGATCAACAATTTTCCTCCCCCGGCAAGCGCCTGATCGATTTCCCGCAGTTTTTAGAGCCGGTTAAGGCGATATCAAACCCGGCTGATCGGAGACCAGACTGAGTTACCATTCTCAAGCCAAAGCCACATGCCTTTGCTCTGTAGCCGTTTCTCACCGGTCTTGAGTCATCGGGGAATTAATGCTATGGCATTGGACCGTCACCGAAGGATCGGTGCCGAACAACAGCCTAACTTAATGGGAAAACACTATGGCATTACGGTGGTTTAAGAAAACAAAAACAGAATTGCAGGCATCTTCGAATAAGCATTCGGCTTCAGAAGCGGAAACGGTTGATACGCCCGCTGAGCAAGATGAGACCTCAGCGGCGGTCGAGCCGGAGGGGGGCGCTGCAGTGTGCGCGGAAAATACGGATTTCAATCATTTGTCCAAACCGAAAAACGGTGGATTTTTCAATCGCCTCAAGCGCGGGTTGACCAAGACACGGGAATTTCTCACCACGGATATCGACTCGCTATTTACCGGCAAGACGAAGGTGGATGAAAATTTTCTGGAAGATCTGGAAGGACTTTTGATCACGGCGGACCTGGGCATTCATACGGTCACTTCCCTGATGGCGCGGGTGAGAAAGAAGGTCGGAAAAATCAAAGGGGTTGAAGACTTAAAAGCGGTGCTGAGAGAAGAGATTCTGGCGCTGATTTCTTCTGTAGACGATCGTGCGCCGCAGATTATCGGTCCCAAGGTCGTGATGGTGGTGGGCGTCAACGGCGTCGGCAAGACCACGACCATCGGAAAGCTTTCGGCCAGGGCCGTTGCGCGCGGAGAAAAAGTGTTGATCGCCGCGGCTGACACCTTTCGGGCGGCGGCTGTGGAGCAACTGGAAATTTGGGCAAATCGCGCCGGAACCGATTTCGTGAAACACCGGGAAGGAACCGATCCCGCCGCCGTGGCGTATGACGGGTATTTTGCCGCCAGATCCAGGGGGGCGACCCTGGTGTTCATCGACACGGCCGGACGCCTTCACACCAAGGTCAACCTCATGGAAGAACTGAAAAAAATCAAGCGGTCGCTTGCCAAAATCGATTCGGCGGCCCCTCACGAGGTTCTCCTGGTGCTGGATGCCACCACGGGGCAAAATGCCGTATCTCAGGCAAAGCTTTTTCATGAGGCCTGCGGGGTCACCGCCATGGCCCTGACCAAGTTGGATGGAACCGCCAAGGGCGGCGTGGTGGTGAGCATCTGTCATGAGATGAATATTCCGCTTCGCTACATTGGTGTGGGCGAGAGCATCGAAGACCTTCAGGATTTTGACGCTGAGCAATTTGTAAAAGCGCTTATCTGAGTCAGGCGCCGGGTGACCGGCAAGGGTCATCTTACATCAGGTGCATTCGGCCGCCGTATCGTTGAATCACCTCGGCCGGGGTCGGGATCATCGGGAATCTTTTTTAAGATTAGTTTCGGGGTGTCTTTGCCATGGTTTCCGTTAGAAATCTATAAGTTTCATGATAACGTTGCCCATAGGTCCACAATAAGACGAAGTAAAGGACTAACGTGGTAAGAGAAGTAATTAATCCCGCAGAGACATAAGACCACGCGCCAGCAGGATCATCCTGAGTGTTGCGTATCGGAATCATTTTTAAAAATATATTCGAAAGAGGAAAAACATTGATATACCTGCAAGTGCACCCCAAAGATTTTTGAGAAAAGATATAAATTGAGTAAAATTTGAAAGGAAATTATCGTTCTGGTTTGGTTTTGCCATCAGTAAAACTCCTTTCCAGCCTTGTTTAAAGAACGCCTCTATAAAAAGCCAGCTGTTTGGCTTGAGCATTATAGAGGCCCACGATGTCCTGTTGTTCCCGCACACTGAGCGGGCTGAAATTCCGGCCGGCTGCGGAGAGGGTTCGGACGTGATACACATTGGAACAGCCGACGATGGCAACCGTGATGGCTTGGGACAGGGCGAAGCGATTCAGTACACCAGGTGGTGTCATACCCGCATCCGGGGCAATGTAATGGGAGCTGCCAAGGACTTTGATTCCAATCACGGCAATATTTTTTTCCAAAGCGGTCTTGAGAGCCATATCCATGAATCCGCCCAGTGCCGCTTCAACCGGGTTTATGGGCATCATGACGGAATCGACCGGCCATTCCCGGATGGCCTTGGTAAGAATGGCCGAATAACCGTCCGACACGATGGTGTGCAAATGGGGATTGGAATTTAAAAAATCTCCGTAAGTGTGCACAGCTATGCTGGCCCCGGGAATCGCATCCAAAACATTTGTCAACAACCACTCTTTTCTGGTGGCAGGAAGGACAAAAATGCTTCCGCTTCCAAGAAAAAGCCAATAACTACTCATGACCACATTCCGTATTTTTAACTCTTGCGAATCCACAATGCAGATCGCCGCAATCCAAATAGCGGCGAATGACATCCATGACATGGGGACGCCAAAATCCAAAATGAGGTGCATATCGATCGTCCCAAAGCTGACCCAATTCTTCAAAATGATTTTGAACGCATTGGTAGTAGCCACTGGCTTGTGGATTACGTAGGCGATAGACGTCGAGGGCCGTAGGATCAGGTATTGGCTGTCCCATGAGAATTATCAGCAAGAGTATACCTATCGTTCATTGCAACTGTAGGTCAACTAATATATAGCAAAAGGTAAAGTATTATGTATGATTTTGTAAAGGTTATTTTTTGGATGTAAGCTTAAAATGGGTATTTCCGGAAGATAGTTGTCCTGAAAGAGTTAAAGGTCATCGAACCCACCTGTGAAGGGGGTGCGGTTGTAATTAAAACCGTTTTTCGCTGTGATTGAAAAAAACAATGTTGAGGGTAACGTCATCTTACCTTAAACTTTCCCGTATAACCTGTTCCGGTTTGCTGGGCGTTGCCATGTATGGCGAGATTAAAATAGCTTTTAATTCGTCAAAAAAGGCGAAAAAAAGGTTTTATAATAAAATTTTCGACACGAAAGACGACTATGGAAGATATTAAATTGATGTCTGACGGCGCACTTCTCGAAGCGCTCGGCAGACGGCTGTCGCGCCGGCGCCTTGATCTTCAGCTTACACAGGCGAAATTGGCCGAACAGGCCGGTGTGTCCAAAAGAACGGTTGAGCGGATAGAAACCGGGGCTGCAGCGCAGACGTTGAGCCTGATTCGAATATTGCGGGTACTGGATCTGCTGCAGGGCCTCGACCAACTGGTTCCGGAACCCGGCTCCAGGCCGATGGAGCTGCTCAAACTCAAAGGGAAGCAGCGCAAGCGCGCCTCATCCGGCAAGACCCCGGAGCGACCCAAAACAGGTTGGTCCTGGGGGGATGATTCGTGAGCACGATCGCCGAGGTCAAGCTCTGGAGACGAACGATCGGTGCGGTATCCCTTGAAGAGGGCAGGGAGGCCGCCGCCTTTGAGTATGATTCAGCTTTTGCCCAAAGCGGGATTGAAATCGCACCGCTGACCATGCCGCTTTCCGATCGCGTTTACACATTCCCGGAATTATCGCGGAGGACTTTTCACGGGCTTCCCGGGTTGCTCGCGGATTCTCTGCCGGACCGGTTCGGCAACGCCCTTATCAATGCCTGGTTGGCCACCCAGGGTCGGACACCGGAATCCTTCAATGCGATCGAGCGTCTCTGCTATACGGGGAAAAGAGGAATGGGCGCGCTTGAGTTTGAGCCCGCCATTGGGCCGAAAACCCGCAAGGCCTCTCGAGTTCAAATTGATAAACTCGTAGCGCTGGCATCTGAAATCCTGACCCATCGCAATAATCTGAAGGTATCGTTTGCTGCCCCCAGAAAAGAGCAGGCTTTGAAAAAAATTCTGAGTGTCGGCACCTCGGCCGGCGGTGCCAGGGCAAAGGCGGTAATTGCCTGGAATCCATCGACCAATGAAGTGCGCTCAGGCCAGGTTCCGGCGGGCAAAGGCTTTGAGTATTGGCTGCTTAAATTTGACGGGGTTGCCGGCAACAAGGATAAGGAACTCGAAGACCCGAAAGGGTATGGCGCCATTGAATACGCCTATTCTCGCATGGCATCCGATGCCGGCATCAGCATGAGCGAATGCCGCCTCTTTGAAGAGAACAACCGGCGGCATTTCATGAGCCGTCGATTTGACCGGCTTGAAAACGGGGAGAAACTGCACATGCAGTCCCTGGGCGCGCTTGCCCATTTCGACTTTAATCTGGCCGGAGCCTATGCCTACGAGCAGGCATTGTTTGCCATCCGGCAACTGGGGCTGGCGATGGGTGATGTCGAAGAGCAGTTCCGGCGCATGGCCTTTAACATCATTTCCAGGAATCAGGACGACCATGTGAAAAACATCGCCTTTCTGATGGATAAATCCGGCAACTGGTCGCTTTCGCCGGCCTTTGACCTGACATACAGCTTCAACCCTTCAGGCGAATGGACCGCCGCGCACCAGATGACGATGAACGGCAAGCGGGATCATTTTACGCTGGATGACTTCAATGCCTGCGCGAAAACCGCTTCCATGAAGCGGGGACGTGCCGCTGCCATTGTCACCGAGGTAATAGAAGTTGTTTCCCGCTGGCGGGACTATGCGGAAGATGCAGGGGTTTCCGCCGCATGGCGCGATCAGATTCAAGAAACCCTTCGCCTGAACGGTTTTTAAGGGGTGACATGATTTCCCGGACTATCAACGATTGGGTTAAAAAAGGAGGTATCACCATGGGGCGCTTGGGGATATTGTTTTTGTCTATCAAATCATAGAACTCTGCGACCCTTCCTATCAGCGGTGCCGCGCAAAGTTTTCCTCTCGCAAAGAATTCTGGAATCAATTGCGATGCACCTTCCGAATTATCCTGTTCAGGGACTTCTACCACTTGCTGGATTATCTTTCTGATCCGTCCATGGTAAGGGCGTTGTGAGATTATCGCGTGCTTCCCGTCTTTCCTGCCTTTAATTTATCGAAATCACGCTCATCTTTACGCGATGTTTCAATTGTAAAGGCGCGCGCACGTCAAAACTGGAATGGCAGCGTCTCTTTGTCCGTATTTCGCCGGTTTTACATGCTCCAATGGGGCATATTGGACTGAATAATTTCATATTCGCCCCGGTAAAACAACCGTGCGGATACCGAAACTGTCCGGCAAGTGGCTATTCCGGCCCTTCACCGAGAATTGCTGGGCAACCTGGGGTTGCATTGCCGATATTATCATTAATAAAAGGCTGATTTCTAAAATATCAAAATTGCCTTTATGGATCACTCTTTTTTCGACGCTTTCTCAATACCTGTTTTTCCATGTTTTGTACCCCCTGAATGGGCACAGAGAGAGGGTAGTGGTGACAATCATAATTTCCCTAATTCTTTTTTATCGACACGGCCGGACGCCTTCACACCAAGGTCAACCTCATGGAAGAACTTAAAAAAATCAAGCGGTCGCTTGCCAAAATCGATTCGGCGGCCCCTCACGAGGTTCTCCTGGTGCTGGATGCCACCACGGGGCAAAATGCCGTATCTCAGGCAAAGCTTTTTCATGAGGCCTGCGGGGTCACCGCCATGGCCCTGACCAAGCTGGATGGAACCGCCAAGGGTGGCGTGGTGGTGAGCATCTGTCATGAGATGAATATTCCGCCTCGCTAAATCGGTGTGGGCGAGAGCATCGAAGACCTTCAGGATTTTGACGCCGAGCAATTTGTAAAAGCGCTCATCTGAGTCAGGCGCCGGGTGACCGGAGAGTCATTTTACGGACCTTGGCACGCTGATTAAGCGCTGCAGTTCTATGGCCCGGTCCGAAAAAAGCCAGGTGACGCCGCGGGTTATTTCCCGATGGAGGCAGTTTCTGGAATTAATGAAGCCGGTGCCGACCGGGAGGTGATGCCGGGTGAGTTTTTTCAGGGCCGCGTTTTGAATCAGCAGGTAATGCCCGGCCATTCCGCCGTAGCCTTTTTGAAGCACCAGATCTGAAACGGCGCTGGCATTTGTCTCCGCGATGGGAATCATGGCTTCCCGAGGCAGGGCCGTGACGGCTGAAAAGAGCTGAGGGGAAAGCGAAAGTAGATGGAAATCCGTGACGGGTTGCAAGGGAGAAAACAGCTCCGAAAGAACTTCATTCAGATGCCGGCCAGGAAGGACATGCGGTTTTATTTCCACCATCAGGTGCATTCGACCGCCGTATCGTTGAATCACCTCGGCCAGGGTCGGGATCATCGGAAATCTTGCTTTTACCGCTTTGAGAGACAGACCTCCGATGCTTGTCTTTTCCGCAAAGAGACGCGTTAAGTCCGCATCGTGGAACACCACCGGTTGCCTGTCGGCGGTCCAGCGAAGGTCGAACTCGATTCCCCATATGCCGGTTGCCATGACCCGGTCAAATGCCGCCAGGGTGTTTTCATAGACCCGATGATTATCGTAACTGCCGCGATGGGATATCAGCCGCGTGGTTTTAAGTTGGGCAGGGGTCGGCGCCGGCCGGGGAAGTTTTTCGAAAAGAAAATCCGAAATAGCGTAAAATGCTTTTTCCATCCAACCCGGTACCGCCATATGCTTCTCCTATTGTCTTGCTCGGGTAGCGCGGTTCTTCGGCATTGAATAAAAGTGCGCGGCACGGTTTCCAAGGGGACCTTCGCTGGCTACCGACCGCATTCGGTCGTGCAGCCGCAACGCCCGAAGGCAAAAGGCTTCCAGCTTTGCGGTGATTTGATGTGGAAACGGCGAGCCGTCGCTTTCCACGGCCAAAAACGGCAAATCCTCGACATTGGATAACACGGCGCGAAGATGCCCGTTCCCGGAGACGAGCGACAACTTATCCGTTACGGTCATTATTTCAGAGAGAATCGCCTCTGAAAGTCTGCTAGGCATGCACCCGAACGGGCCGATGGAAATAATGCCGCAGAACCGTTCGGCAACATCCGCCAGCGATGAGCCGACCGTCAGAACGGCCTCTCCGGTCAGGTTGGCGGATAAATACGGCCGGGCGGCATTGATGATCGGGTCCAGACGAATCGGATGGGCCTGAATCAGCCCGGATTCCGATAATATCGATTTTATTCGGCGCTCAAATCGTGTTTTAAAATGGCGCCGAAACCGGCTTCTGATTTTTTGGATGGCGTTGGGTGGATTATCGACCAGGTCGTGATGGAATAGATAGTCACAATAGTGAAGCCACTCGGCGATCGGTGAGCAGACGGCGGCGAACCCCTTTTCCGCCAGATGCTCGGTGAGCCATTGCCGGGACAACCCGTCCCGGCGGACAAAGATTTCTCCCACCAGACCGATCAGGGGCACTTCGGCGGGCGCTTTTTTTAAGGGAATCTGTTTTAATTGCCGGGCTGCTTCAAAAAGCGCGGTTTGAATGTCTTCCCATTTGCCTTTTTCCAGCCAAAGTAGCAAATTTTGCCAGATTTCTTCAAATTTCGCCGTGGCGAATTCGGTCTTTTCCGCGGCGGCCAGCAGCATGGCCCGAATATCCTCCATGACATCCGATATGATGATGGCCCACCACCCCCTTAGCTCGGAACCGTTTTTCAAGCCCATGTACCCGTTTTCAGCGGTCAGGGAGAACATGGCGACGTTGGATATTTTTTCCCGCCGAATCAGATCCTCCATGAAGACATAATACTGCCCGAATCGGCATGGCCCGGAGGCGGTGGCCATGAAATAGAGAAGGACTTCATCGGACCGTTTTTGGTTTCGAATGTAGTTGAGCAGGCTGCCGGTGGTCAGAATCAACGGCAGGCATTCCTTGCAGGTCGTGTTGGCCCGGCCCAATTTCAGGACCGCTTCATCCGCCGGCGGGTGCGCGACGGCGTTAAACCCGCTGCCCCGAAATGCGGCCGCAAGCGCCTGGGTGGCCAGTTGGCCCATCGACGGAATGAGCAGGGTCACTCGCGGGTTCAGGCAGGATAATTTTTCTCCCGATGCGGTCATGACCATGGGCACGCCATTGCCGAAAAAGAACGTGGGTTCGACCCATTTGACTGTTTGGGTGTTTTCAGCGGGCGCAACCGGCTTGTGGGAATAAGCCGCCACGATATCCAGAAACGCTTCCACCCGGGTTTCCAGTCCGGCATCGGCCGTGTGACTGTCCAGCTCCAGGGTCAAGGCGGGCTTTTGCCCCATGATCTCCCGGAAATAGCCGATAAGAAAAGAATCCGGGCCGCAGGAGAAATTAGTGACGTACACGCCGAAAAGCTGCGGATGTTTCCAGACCAGCCGGGCCGCCTGCAACAATTGCCGGCCGGTACCCCAATACATATGCCGTTTGGCCGGTTCCGCTTCAAAGGGCAGGGCGTCAAAGGGAATCACCGGGATGCCTCTAGAAGCAAATTTATCGGGGATACTCATATGGGCTTCGGGCGCAAAGGCATTATAGGCGCGGCCGAAAAGGACCACGGCGCTTTTTCCGGGGGTTGCTTCCAGATCCGAGAGCAGCCGGCGTCCGAGTGCTTTTAACTCAGAATGAAACCGTTGCTGCGCGGCGAGCGCTTTTTGAAATGCGAGTTGGCCGTGGTGGCGGCTTCGCCCCAGGGTGGCGGCTACTTTCAGCATTTCGGAATTGGCCGCATCAAGCCCCTTGGCCATATCGAGAACCGGAGAAAGGATGCGCATGCCCTGCTGCTCCAGTTTTTCGATGTCGTTTCGAAAGGCTGTTTTCAGATAATAGGTCTCGCCCTGAACAAAGGGGCAGACCTGGCTGCTTGAATCGCCGTTTCCGGAAGGGAATGATTTGAAGTGGGGAAGAAAAATAAAGTCGGGCGTTGGTGTTTCGGCCAACAGCGTGTGAAAAAAACCGTGGGCCAGCTCTCCGGGATAGCAAAAGGCGGATCCGCGCCGGTCAATGCCTTCCCGGGAGGCTGTGTCGGGAAGCATTACCGATAGCCCCAATTCATTGAAAAAAGCGGCATAAAATGGATAATAGGTGTTCACCATGAAACTGCGGTTAAGCGCGATGGTTTGGCCGGGCGGTTTTGCACATGAATCGATTTCCGCAAACACGAGATGCTGTCGCGCGCGCACGAGATTGACGGATTCGTTGGCGCGGTGAATCTGGTGGCGCATATTATAATACCGGTTGCAGGCGCCGCCGAAGGGATAGCGTTTTCCCGCCAGGGACACCACCGCGATGGTGCACCGGCGGTCGCATTTTTCCCGGCCGCCGTTGCAGGTAAACGATTTTCCGTAAGTAACGGAGCGATCCGCCAGGGTTTTCAGATCAAAACAGCCTGCCTGCATCGACCCGTTTCGAATCCGGTTTTTGACTTCCAGGGCCACGCCGAACGCGCCCATCAGGCCGGGCTCGGGCGGCACCACGATGGGTTTTCCCACCAATGCGGCCATGGCCAGGGGGACGGCTTTATTATAGCAGACCCCGCCCTGCATGAAGATTTTTCGGCCCACGGGCCGGTTGCCCTTGACCCGGTTTGTGTAATTCATGCAGATGGAGTACACGAGACCGGCCACAATGTCGGTGCGACCGATGCCCTCATGAATGGCGGTTTTAATGTCCGATGCGATAAAGGCGGCACACTGATCGTTGAAATTGGGCGGAGAATTCCCGGCAAGAGCGATCGATTCGATTTCAGCCATTGCGATGCCCAGAGTTTCAAACGCCGATTCTTCCAGAAACGAGCCGGTACCGGCCGAGCAGGCTTCGTTCATGGCATAGTCGGAAGGTACCCCGTTGGTGATATGCGTGTACTTGGCATCCTGCCCGCCGATTTCAAAAAGGGTATCGACCTGGGGGTCAAAATAGACGGCGGCTGCGGCATGCGCGATGATTTCGTTGATAACCCCGTCGGTCAATGCGTGAAGCCCTGCGATCTGCCTGCCGGAGCCGCAAACTCCCAGACCGATGATGGCGATTTGCGCCACCGTCACTTTTTCGGATACCTGCGCCAGAAGATCGGCATAGCAACTGCGGGCGGCCCCCACCGGATCACCGTTGGTGCGAAGATAAACGGATGAAAGAATCGCATCGTCCGATTCGCGCATCAAAACGGCCTTGGTGGTGGTGGAGCCGACATCGAGACCCAGAATACAGGTGTCGCCGACGCGGATTTCCCCCCTTGTGAGCGTGTTGAATGTGACCCGGTCCTTAAATTGGCGCAAGGGGGGAAGCGTTGCAAAAGAGGTGCGGTTGGCGTTGAACAAGGCGGCTTTACCCGGAAAGGGAGTTGTCTCATTCTTCAGCGCCCAGAGCGCCGCGCCCAGCGCTTCAAAGCAATCCGCCGCGTCCGGGACGATGATATCCTCAATTTCGCGGCCGAGGTATTCCCGCATCATTTGATTGTGGACGGTGCCGCCGGTGAGCATAATGTGCCTGCGGGGCACCTTGGTCAGAAGGCTCGTCACCCGGTCGGCCATCATTTGGCACAGACCGGCCGCCACGCGGGATTTGGCGATGCCCTGGTTGGTGGCATGTGTGCAGTCGGATTTGCAGAATACCGAACATCGGCCGGATACCTGATAAGGGCTTTCGGTGACCGGCCAATCGGCGGCTTCATTCAGGGAAATATTCAGCCGCCGCAACTGCTGCACAAAAAATTCGCCCGTCCCGGAGGCGCATCGGTTTCCGGTGAGCACATTCACAATTTGCCCGGCGCGGTTTAATACATAAACCATGAAGGTCTCGCCGCCCGCGGACACGATTGCGGGGCAATTCACACCGGCGGGTTTTAGAAACCGGTACGCAACCTCGACCGCCACCGGTTCGGCAATGGTCGAAAGGTTGATGAGCTCACGAAATTTCCGGCCGGTGCAGGCAATCCGGTCTATTTCTTCTATCTTGACTTGCGCCAGCGCGTTTAAAAGTGTTTCTTTCGGGTTTCCTTCATGCGCCAATCGCCAGGAGCCGACGATTTGCGGGCGTAATGAAGGATTGTTGGATTCATCTATGTGATTCGGGGTGGTCTCCAGAAGTACCATCGATATGGTGGCGGAACCGAGACACACCCCCAATGAGCACTGTTTAGCAACCATTCAACTCCTCATCTGCTTGTTTAATGAGCACGCTTTCGCACAGCGAAGCATTTTACGCGAATTGAGAAATAAACGGGCCGAATAATCTATATCCTATCACCGCATTTGCTGCTCGGACGGTTCTGATACATTATGGCACGAAACTATCAGCGGCGGTATTATAATTTGATATTCTCCCGTTGATGGTCGTGTCGGCGGCGTATTCGCCGGTTTTGTCGCCTGACAACCGGATTTTCCGATGCGAAGGGAGTGCTTCAAAAATAAGTGACTTCAAAATGTTCATGGGTCCCTTCAAACGGCTTCCAGGTGACGGCCACATCGGTTACTTGAGATCCGGGTGATCCAACCCGGCACCAATTTATAGCCGCTTCGACCTTCTCCTTATCCCCTTCAAAAACAGCCTCAACCGTTCCTTCGGGCCGGTTGCGGACCCAACCGGAAACACCGATCCGATCGGCGGCGCGTTTGGTTTCCATCCTGAAAAAAACCCCTTGTACGCGGCCGGTTATAATAACATGCGCTCTTGCCGTTTCTTCCATTTTTATCCCCTCCAGCGCAACGTGCTTGCAAGTTTGATGGGTCCGTTTATGATAAAAGTCAATATTAACATTATCCGATTGAAAAGGAAAAACCAATGGCGGATCTGTTTATTGTTTTGACCCTATTGCTGTGGGGAATCGGCGCGTTTATCGGCAAAGCGGTGTTAAAGGAAGCCACGGCCATAAGCACCTATTTGCTGGAGGCGGCCGGATCACTGACGGTGGCTTTGCTTATCTGCTTGTCGTTTCGAAAAGATTTCTTGTCCGTGTTCAGCCATTTTAACGGGTGGGGATATCTTTTCGGGATTCTATGGGGCGTGGGAACGGTGACCTTTATCGTTGCCCTGAAATATAAACCCGCCAGCATTGTTGTGCCGCTGACGGCGCTTTATCCGTTGATCACGGCGCTACTGGCCGTTATTTTTCTCGGCGAAGCCATCACGCTGAAAACCAGCGCCGGGATTGTATGTGCGATTATGGCGGCGATTCTGCTCGGATAGCCCGGTTGATACGCTTGCGCCTGCCGTCATTTAAGAATTGAAATGCTCAAGGAGTTATGGTAACGGATGGCCACAATATATTGTGCGTGGAATGAGTTTAGAACGCATATGTGGTGGAACTATCTTTAATCATACGAAAAGTTAAAAAGGGAAACCGCTTGACGCATAACCTTTTCTCCTGAAAGGCACGCGCTGAAATTTCATGGATACTCCGGCAATTCCATCTTTTAACGGATCAAGGCTTGTCCGCCTGTTGTCCGCCTTTATTCCCGCCGATATCGAGGCGCCCGGTCGCTATTTTGCGGACCGGTTCGGTAACCTGGTGGGGTTGGCCGGTTCGATGTCGCTCTCAAAGGTGCATGCGGAACTTTCCGCGACGGGGCTTAAGCCGGACGTGACGGCAACGAGCGCAGGTGCCGCCAAGATGATTACGGAAGCCTTTCTAAGGGCGCGCAGGTCTTTGGTGCGCGCCATTGCCATGAGTTTTATTCCGATGGCGGGGAACCCAAAGGACCGGCTGCCCACGCCGGAGCGGCTTCACGCCCATTTTCAGTTGACCGGGGTTTTTGCAGTCAAACGCCCCGGAAACCCGCAAACCCATGCTACGGCGTTTGAGCCTTACCGGCAATTTTACACGGCGCGTCAAAGAGAGCTTGAAATGAAGGTTCGGCAGCTTCGGTCCCATATCGGAGCTGAAATTTCCGGTATATCCCCGCAATCGGCGCAGCTTTCGACACTGGACGCCTCCCTCGGCGAGGTGCTGTTACCCCGCACGCAAGAACTCTTTGCGGTGATTCCAAAGCTGCTGGAACGGCGCTTCGGGGGCGGCCTTGATGCACATCGGCGGACACTTTCAAAAGCGCCGGCGGCCTCCGATTTGGCGCAGTGGATCGAGCCGGATGGGTGGATAGGGCTCTTTTGCAACGATATGCGAGCGCTGCTGCTGGCGGAACTTGAAGTGCGATTGCAGCCGGTGTCGGGGATGATTGAGTCGCTTTCGGAAACAAGCGCTGCTGATCACTTATTGGATCAGGAAAAAGGCCCGGACTGTGACTAAACTTCTTTTTACGATGGCTCTCTTGCTGGGGATCGCTGCCGTCGGCTGGATCAGTTCCGTTATGGTGGATACGAACGGCCTGGCACTGATCGTTACCCTCGTCATCGGGGGTGTCTACAGCATCGGTGTGGTCGAGCTGTTTCAATTTCGCCGTGCGACATTCACGCTGTTGCGCGCCCTTGCCACGATAGCGGAGAAGGTCACGGATCTGAATGCGTGGCTCGATCCGCTCGATGCATCGCTTCGAAGTTCTGTCCGCCTGCGGATTGAAGGGGAGCGGGTGGGGCTGCCGGCCCCCATTTTGACCCCTTATTTAATCGGGCTTCTGGTCATGTTGGGGCTGTTGGGGACGTTCGTGGGCATGGTGGAGACCTTGAGAGGGGCGGTCGGCGCCCTTGAGGGGGCGACTGAAATTCAGGCGATTCGGGAAGGGCTCGCAGCACCGATTCGAGGACTCGGTCTGGCATTCGGCACCTCTGTTGCGGGGGTGGCGACATCCGCCATGTTGGGACTGATGTCCACACTCAGCCGGCGCGATCGAATCCTGGCGACCCGCTGTCTGGATACCCGAGCGGCAGCGGCCTTTCAGGATTTTTCTCTGGCCCATGACCAGCGGGAGACGTTCCGGGCGATTCGAGGTCAGACGCGCGCGCTGCCTGAAGTCGTGGAGAAGATGGCTGCCATGACGGACAAGCTGGATTCACTGGGGGACCGGTTGGCTGCCAATCAGGACATGTTTCATGCCACGGTGAAAACCATGTATGCCGATCTTTCCGCTTCGGTGGATCGATCCCATAAGGAAAACCTCAGCGAAAGCATTCGGCTGGCGGGTGAGCGCATGCAGCCGATTCTGCAAGCGGCCATGGCAGGCCTTTCAGCGGAGACGCAGCGGGTTCACGGGCTTCTGACGCGGTCCGCCACAGAAACCCTCAAGGAAGTTTCCGGTCTGTTTGCCGCGATGTCAAAGGAAACGGTGGCGGAACTATCCGCCAATGCCCTGACCCTGACTGCCCGAATGCATCAGGAGGTGGCCGGCCTGTTGACGTCATCCGAAGACCTGATTCAAGCGCGAATGAAGACGGAAGCGGCTTGGCTTGCGCAACACGGCGATCGAATGGATGCGCTCACGGCGTCGCTGAAAGCGGAATTATCCGCCCTCAGGGAGGCGGAAGACCATCGCGGTGAGGCGGCGGTGGCGCGCCTGTCAATGCTGGAAGACACGCTTGCCTCCCATCTGGAAAGGATCGCCAAAGAAATCGAAGCCCCGATGAATCGTCTGATTAAAACGGCGGCCGAGGTTCCGCTCGCTGCCGCGGAGGTCATTGGCCAACTGCGCAAGGAAGCCGCAAAAACCGTTGAACGTGACAATCGCTTTCTGGAAGAACACCGGGGCATTCTGACGAAAATCGATACGCTTTCAAGCGCCCTGGCATCGACTTCGAACCGGCAGCAGGAAGCCGTCGAACTGCTCATCGGTTCATCCCGGCGCATGCTGGAAGAGATTGCCGGCCGGTTTGCCGAACAGGTGGGAACTGAGGCATCGAATTTTTCAAAGGTAGCGGAGAGTTTCGCCGTCAGTGCGGCGGAGATGGCAAGTCTCGGGGAGGCCTTCGGCGCCGCTGTCCAGGTGTTTACGGACACTAATGAAAATCTGGTGGAGAACCTCGTCAATATTGAGGCGTCTTTGGATAAAACGGCCGCCAGGAGCGATGAACAGTTGGGGTATTACGTGGCGCAAGCACGTGAGATCGTGGATCACTGCATGCGCTCACAGAAGGAAATATTCGAAGCGCTTCAGCAGCTTCGCCCCAGACACACGGTGAATCCGGAATCAAGCGAATGGAAGAACTAGAAGAAGAGTCGGCTTACACGCCGCCCATCTGGGCGATTTTCGGAGACCTCATGACGGGTGTCGTGGGCGTGTTCGTGCTTCTTTTGGTATGGACCCTGGTGTTCCAGGTCAACCTTTCCCAGTCGCTCAAAGCCGAAATCGAAAAACGAAAGGCGGAAGAACAGCGCAGAATCGCGTTGGAAACCGCCCTGGCGGATCCGCTGGCGAAAGGGCGGGTGACGTTGCGCGACGGCCGGATCGGCATCAGCGGCAGTGTGTTGTTCCTGTTGAACTCCGCTCAATTGCAGCCGGAAGGCCGAGAGTTGCTGCGAACCCTGGTTGCCCCCTTGCGCGTCTATCTCGGCGAACGAGATGAGCTGTTGATGATCAGCGGATTTACCGACGACCTGCCCGTTCTTGACGGGAATTCCCGGTTTGACGACAACTGGGATCTTTCGGCTCAGCGCGCACTGACGGTTACCCGTGCCTTGATCGAAGAAGGCATGCCGGCGGCGCTGGTGTTTGCCGCCGCCTTTGGGGAGCATCAGCCCGTGGCTTTGAACCGGGACGAAAAAGGGCGGTCTCAAAATCGCCGCGTGGAGATTGCGCCGGTTCCGAGAGGCAAAACACCGGGAGATCCCCCGTGATGGAGCGGTGCGATTTGCTTCGACACCGGCTTGCCGTGCTGAAAGAGAAGGGGGCCGATGGGTTTGATCCGGCCCGATGGCGGTATATCGCATCCCTATTGCAAAGAGCCGGGAAAAAGCAGGGCAACGTTAGAGAACAAATCGCGCGAATAGCCCTGACGGCCCTCGATGACTATCAGAGTCGCTTTGACCGCGAGCAGGCAAAGTCAGCGGATATCATGGCCCGTGCCGCTTCAGCATATCCCGATGCAACGCAACAGTTGCAACGGCTTTTTGAAGAAAGTAATTTCAAGGCGTTCAGGCGGCTGGTCGAAAGGCTTCGTCTTCGGCATCGTCAGGGGCTTCTTCTCGCATTGACGCGTCATATCGAAAAAAACGCGCGTGCATGGGAAAAGGAAAAGACGCTGCTTGCGTTTGATGATCTTCTATATCAGCAGGAAGTGGACGTCCTTCAGTCGCTCGGCCATGCCGTGGCGTTTGAAGACGCCCCTTCAAGCAGCCCGAATGAAGCGGGGTCGAAACCATTTCGGTTTTTCAAGAAGACCCTGGCCACGCTCAATTCGGAGCGGTTGGTCGCGCGGGCTATCAAGGAACGCCCCGAGAATGCCGGTCCTCTCAATTCGCAACTGCTGGCGACGCGTTCCCTTTTTATCATGCGCCGGTTATCGCCGAACTATTTGAACCGGTTTGTCTCCTATATCGACACGCTGCTGTGGCTGGAACAGGCGGGGGAGGAAATTAAACCCCGCACAGATAAAAAGCGCAATCGATCTCGGTCGAAGTAAAGTACAGCCTTGGCATCCTCCCGCCAGTAGGCTTCGTCGAAGTCAGCCGCGAGAAAATTGATTCTCTTCATTTTCCCGAAACAGAGAACGGATGCGGGCTCGATTCCCGTTTGCATATCAAGCACAGGGATATCCTACCCCAGGTCTCTAAAATTCCATTCCCCTTGTTTTGTTAATGAAAATCCTTTCTGTGTGCATCATCTTCTTTTTATATGGATTTCCCCCTGAAGAAAAAGCTATTGACAAGGACTAAAATAAACATATAAATGACAACTTATATGTTCATGGTAACGGCGTTGAGGTTCATATCGTGCATCGATTTTATTAAGAGGAAAAGGAGACATGGCTGGAAACGAACACTACGATTTGATCATTTTAGGCGGAGGCCCGGCCGGTTTGACCACTGGGATTTATGCCATGCGTGCGGCGCTCAAAACCGTGTTGGTCGAGCGAGGCGTCCCGGGTGGGCAGGTTGCCATCACCAAGGAAGTTGAGAATTATCCGGGGTTCATTGAAATAGGCGGCTTTGATCTTTGTGATAAATTTTTGCAACACGCCAAGCATTACGGGCTGGAAATGATCGAGAAAGAGGTCATCGCCACTGAGCCCGGGATCGAGTATCATGCGGTGCGTCTGGCCGATGGCACCCTGCTCAAGGCCCATGCGGTCGTTCTGGCCGTCGGCGGCACTGCAAGAAAGCTGAACATCCCGGGCGAGGACGAAAATTTCGGCAAAGGGGTGTCCTATTGCGCAACCTGCGATGGTTTCTTTTTCCGTGACAAAACCGTCGCGGTCGTGGGCGGGGGCGACACCGCTTTGGAGGATGCCCTTTACCTCTCAAAGATCACCCGCAAGGTCTATCTCATCCATCGGCGGGACGCTTTCCGCGGTAGCCGCATCCTCCAGCAACGGGTTTTCGCGGAACCACGGATTGAAATCATATACAATGCGGTCGTCACCTCCATCAACGGTGGCGGCGACGGTGTCCGTGACATTGCCTTGAAGGACACGCAAACCGGTGCGCAGCGAAATATTGAAACAGAGGGTGTTTTTATTTTCGTCGGTTTTGCTCCCAACAACCAGCTGGTTCCCGCCGGGATCAAGACCAACCGCACCGGTTATGTCATCACGGATGAAAAATGCGAGACTGATATTCCAGGCATTTTCGCAGTGGGCGATCTTCGGCAAAAATACGCCAATCAGATCGTGCTCGCCGCCGCGGACGGATGCACGGCCGCCTTGGCGGCAGCGCATTATGTCGAAACCCGCAAAGGCGGCCAGACGTGTCAACATGATGGTTTCAGCGATGAACAGAATGCAAAACAAGTCGTCCAATGACGATGTGGGCCAGGACTTGGCAGCACGCCACGACGGATTCGCGGCTAAATGTGAGTTGACGAATGATCATCTCCAAAGCGCCGCCTTTCTGGCCAAGTGTCTATCCGATGGAAACCGACTGAGGATACTGGTCCTCATCAGCAATGGCAGGAAATCGGTATCCGCAATCGTCGAGGAGCTTGAATTGTCTCAACCGCTGGTGTCGCATCACCTGAAAGAGTTGAAGCGCTCCTTGATGGTCAAGGTAGAGCGTGAGGGTCCATTCGTCTATTACGAATTGGCGGATTCGAGGATCTTAAATGTACTGCAAATCCTGAGCGATGTGGCAACGGACCTTTTGGCCGGCAGAAAACTGTTTTGAAGGAAAAGGGGGTAGATCGACCGTATGGACAAATTTTTTGAAATCATTTCCCACATGGCACCTGAAGAGGCTCTGTCGGAAATCACCAAGGTCCTGGGAAGGCTCTTGCAGGACCTGGATAATGACGCACGCGAACGGTTTTTGATGTCGCTCATCGGGCAATCCGAAGGCGACAAGATTTCAGGCATGGTGCATTTGTGACTGGCTGAGTGCATGGGCGAAGGTGTCGACCCAACGCAGATGTGCCAAAGCTTGGTGGATAAAGTCGCGCGGTCCGAACAGCTTTTGGCCATTGCCGATCCCGATGTGCTGGTGCTTTTCGAAGACTGGCTGGAGGAGCTGGAGTCGGAAGCGCAAACGCTGATCAAAACGCACGGCCCATTGGATGAAAAGTCGCTGGCCGACAAGCTGGGTTTGTCCCGCAGAGGGTAAGCGTCCGGTAAACCCCATCTTCACAGCCTGGAAAAATCCTGGCATGATAGGCCCCAGAATGGAGGACAAATCATGTCAGGTGATGCGGTTCGAATTATTGGAATAAAAAATGGCAGATCAA